>JAEZTD010000034.1 GCA_023443705.1 Bacillota bacterium
TCATCGTCGGCGGGGAGACCAAGTTCGCCTGCGTCGACGGGCCGGATTTCGACGGCCACGCGGTGGATTTTGATTCCGCCGTCACCCGGGGACGGATGTACATGGATCAGGAGAAACTGGCAAAAGAAACCCATCTTTGCCGCCTTACGGGAGAGGTACGATAATGGCAAACATGCAAAAGAACAAAACCCCCATGCCGGAGCAGGACCCGAAAGCGCGTGGCGGAAATTTTGAAGAGGTCGCGCTGGGCTACACCGACGAAATGGCAAAAAACGAGGCCGAGCGCTGCCTGAACTGCAAGAACCGGCCCTGCGTCAACGGCTGTCCGGTGGGCGTCATGATTCCAGAGTTCATCACCTGCGTCAAAGAAGGGGATTTGGAAAAGTCCTACGAGATTCTGAGCGGCTGCAACGCGCTGCCTGCGGTGTGTGGCCGCGTCTGCCCCCAGGAAACCCAGTGCGAGCAGGTGTGCGTGCGCGGCATCAAGGGCGACCCGGTGGGCATTGGACGATTGGAGCGCTACGTGGCCGACTGGGCGATGGCTCAGGGGAAGAAGCCGCCCAGTCCCGCGCCGGATAACGGTCACAAGGTGGCTGTGGTGGGCTCCGGCCCCGCCGGCCTCTCCTGCGCGGGCGCGCTGCGCGCGCTGGGCTACGAGGTGACCATTTTTGAAGCGCTGCACATCCCCGGCGGCGTGCTGATGTACGGCATTCCGGAATTCCGCCTGCCCAAAAAGCTGGTGCAGCGGGAGATCGACAACCTGCGCGAGATGGGCGTCAAGATCCTCACCAACGTGATCGTCGGGCGCAGCATTCTCCTGGACGAGCTGGTCGAGCAGGAGGGCTTCGAGGCGGTGTTCATCGGCAGCGGTGCGGGCCTTCCGCGCTTCCAGGGCATCGAGGGCGAGGCGCTGTGCGGCGTATACTCCGCCAACGAATTCCTGACCCGCATCAACCTGATGAAGGCCTACGATTTCCCTAACCACGACACCCCCGTCCGGGTGGGCAGGCGCGTGGCGGTCATCGGCGGCGGCAACGTGGCCATGGATGCCGCGCGCAGCGCGCTGCGCATGGGCGCGGAGGAGGTCTCCGTCGTCTACCGCCGCGGTGAAGCGGAAATGCCCGCCCGGCTTGAGGAGATCCACCACGCCAAGGAGGAGGGCATCGTCTTCCACTTCCTGACCAACCCGACCCGCATACTCGACGACGGCAAGGGTAACGTGGCCGGCATGGAGTGCGTGCGCATGACGCTGGGCGAGCCGGACGCCTCCGGCCGCCGCCGCCCCGTCGCGGAGAAGGGCAGCGAATTTACGATGGACGTGGAGACGGTGGTCGTCGCCATCGGCAACAGCCCGAACCCGCTCATCATCTCCACCACCGACGGCCTCGCCGCTCAGAAATGGGGCGGCATCGTGGTGGACGAAGAGACCTGCAAAACATCGAAGGAAGCCGTCTACGCCGGTGGCGACGCCGTGACCGGCGCGGCCACCGTCATCCTGGCGATGGGCGCGGGCAAGCAGGCGGCGGCCTCCATCGACGAATACATCAAGCGCAAGGCGGAAGGTTGACGGCAGAAATGCCGGGGACGTTCCCGAAACCCGTGAAGGACGAACAACCCGGCTACTGTACGTTGTGGGCAAATGATACCGCCCCCGTTTGATGCGGGGGCGGTCAAGGCATCGAAAAATCCTGCGGATTTTGCGGGTGCTAAGGCGAAGCCCTTCATGCGCCTGAAATCCTCACGCATTTCCGGGCGGCGCACTGACCAAAGGTGCCTTGAGCGCCACCAGTATGCTTGACTGGTGGCGCTGTCACGTTCCCGGCGCACACGCCGCCGGGAACGATCGAAACCAGACGTGGACTTTGTTGATGGTCTGACCACCCCCGTTTGATGCGGGGGCGGTTTTTCTATAGGAGGCTGCTTTTCGAAACGTATGGTGATGGCGCTGCCATCCGCAGTGAAGCAGGGGATGGTTATGCCGCCTACAGGTTCAGTTGCCGTATGAATTCCGCCATCAGCGCGTTCGTGATTGAAACAGCCGCGCTGGTGCCGCCCCGCTTGCCGCGCACGACAATGGCGGGGAGGTCGCTCTCCCAGATTCGCTCCTTGAGCTGTACAACGCTGGCAAAGCCCGTGGGCGCGGCCAACACCACCACATCGCTCTGCGCCTCTACCTGATGGCGTCGCAGCAGCCTGTCCAGCGCGGTGGGCGCGCTGCCCACCACAAGAAGTTTCACGCCCGGTTGGGACAGCGCGAAGTCCAGCGCCACCTCCGCCCTGGTCGTGCGCTTCTGCTCCGCCAGAGCCAGAACCTGAGGATCGTCGAGGTAACAGACGGTGGAAACGCTCAGTTTACGGGCGCTTTGCTTGTCGATGTCCGAGAGCGCCAGCCCTGTGTCGGCGACGATCGTGCCACCGGTCATCATCACGCGGCGCACGAGGGTCAGGGCGGTGGGGCTGAAGTGTATACCCTGAGCCAGCGCCTCATCGCCCGTTTCGGCCCTGACATGCTCCATGATTGCCGCCATCTCGCTGGTGACATAGGGCATGGCCGCCGCGTGACGGGACTTGAGCGCCGATTTTCTCTGCATGTGCTTTCCTTCCTTGTCTAACGATGTATTGCCCTACGAAAAACGAGCGCTGTCGCGGCCATGGCCGTGCAGTATTACACGGACGTGGAGGTTTCCGCGGCAGCCTCTGGTCACGCAGCTGCCCATGTAAGGCGCTGGTGTAGCGAATCGCTATAAATCCGTTGCCGCGCCCGGCTCGCTGAAAGTAACTCTCAGACTTCACGCCGGGTGCGGCAACCTTGCATATTCGTTTTCCGCATTTCAATTTTAGCAAAATGCAGATTGCATTGTCAAGTCAACACGTACGCTATCGCGAAACTACATCAAAAAATAACCCAATATACGAATAATCAACAGTTACTACGAAATACATATTGAAAATTCGTCGTTAATTGCGTCGATCGTCAGATGGCTGCGGGGCGGCGCCTGATCAGATATGATCATGCGGCTGATCGGCGTCTCCACGCGGCGCTGGAGCGACCTGCGCAAGGGCCTTGCGCCGAATACGGGGTCATAGCCGATGTCCGCAATCAGCGCCTTCGCGGCGGGTGTCAGCGAAACAGCCAGCTGCCTTTCGGCGAGGCGGGCGTTGAGATCCACCACCATCAGGTCGATAATCTTGGAAATTTCTTCCTTAGTAAGCGGCTTGTAGAACACGATTTCGTCCAGCCGGTTCAGGAATTCCGGGCGGAACTGGGTTCGGAGCAGCCGCTCCACCGAGTCCCTGGCGGATTCCGAAACCTGGCCGTGTTCGTCGATGCCCTCCAGGATGTAATTGGAGCCCAGGTTCGATGTCAGGATGATGATGGTGTTCTTGAAGTCCACGGTGCGGCCCTGCGAGTCGGTGATGCGTCCGTCGTCCAGCACCTGCAGAAGGATGTTGAACACGTCCGGGTGCGCCTTTTCCACTTCATCAAACAGCACCACGCAGTAGGGTTTGCGTCGCACGGCCTCGGTCAGCTGTCCGCCTTCCTCGTAACCCACGTAGCCTGGAGGCGCTCCGACAAGGCGCGATACCGAGAATTTCTCCATGTATTCGGTCATGTCGATGCGCACCATGTTGTGCTCGTCGTCAAACAGCGCCTGCGCCAGCGCCTTGGCCAGCTCGGTCTTGCCGACGCCGGTGGGGCCCAGGAACAGGAAGGAGCCGATGGGCTTGTCGGGGTCCGAAATGCCCGCGCGGGATCTTAAGATCGCCTGGCTGACCAGGCTGACCGCCTCATCCTGGCCGATGACGCGACGGTGCAGGATGTCTTCGAGCCTGAGGAGCTTCTCCCGCTCGCCCTCCATCAGCTTGGAAACCGGGATGCCCGTCCAGCGGGCGACGATGCGGGCGATTTCGTCCTCCGTCACCTTGTCGCGCAGAAGCGTCGTGGTTCCCTTGTTCTTTTCGGCCAGCGCCTCTTCTTTTTCGAGCTCGGCGGTCAGCTGCGGCAGCCGTCCGTACTTCAGCTCGGCGGCCCGGTTCAGGTCGTACTCGCGCTGGGCGAGCTCAATCTCGGCGTTGACCTTTTCGATCTCCTCGCGGAGCTTCTGCACCGTGCTGATCGCGCCCTTCTCGCGCTCCCAGCGCGCCTTCATTTCCTTGAACTGCTCGCGCATGTCGGCCAGTTCCTTCTGGATGTCGCTTAAGTGCTCCTTCGCGAGCGCTCCGGTCTCCTTTTTAAGCGCCGCTTCCTCGATCTCGTGCTGCATGATCTTTCGGGAAATCTCGTCCAGCTCCGTGGGCATGGAGTCGATCTCCGTGCGGA
>JAEZTD010000091.1 GCA_023443705.1 Bacillota bacterium
TAATGCCTGCAACTTTATAGGGAACAAACCGGTTGGGCAGGCGACTGCTTCAAGACGTTGAGCTTTATGGGTGGGGGGCTCCTTTAGGGGTTTTCTACCCATTTTTTGCGCGTCTCTGTTTGCGCCATGCTATGCACGGCTGTCATTTTGGGTGAGCGAGGCTCAACCGGGAGGAAGGGAGGAAGAAGAGATGGAATTCGCGGAGAGCATAAAGGTTGCGCTGTTTGTAATGTGCCTGGTGTTCGTGCTCCTGGCGTCGATCTACGGGCTGATCAAGCTGACCTCGCTGGTTGTGGGTCGGTATTTCGGCGAAAAGAAGGCCTGAAAAAACTGCGGCGCCCGCCGCCGGGGAGGATTTCCATGTTTGCACATGCGCTTGAGACGATTTGGACTGGATCCGGTTTTGCCGCGCTGACTTGGGGGCACGCGCTGATGATTGTGATCGCGTGCGTACTGGTTTATCTGGCGATCGGCAAGAAATTTGAACCGCTGCTTCTTTTGCCGATTTCCTTTGGCATGCTGCTGGCCAACCTGCCGCTGGCGAACCTTATGGGTTCCCCCGTGGGCTCCGAACCCGGCGGCCTTCTATACTATCTCTATCAGGGCGTAAAATTGGGCATCTATCCATCCCTGATCTTCCTGGGCATCGGCGCGATGACCGATTTCGGCCCGCTCCTCGCCCGCCCGTCCAGCCTCTTCATGGGCGCGGGCGCGCAGTTCGGCATCGTCATCGCGTTCATTGTGGCGCTTCTTCTGGGCTTTACGCCGAAGGAAGCCGCCTCCATTGGCATCATCGGCGGCGCAGACGGCCCCACCGCCATCTACCTGACCACGAGGCTTGCGCCTCACATCCTGCCCGCCATCGCGGTCGCGGCCTACTCCTACATGGCGCTGATCCCGATGATCCAGCCGCCGATCATGCGCCTTCTGACCACGAAGAAGGAGCGCGAGATCGTGATGACCCAGATGCGCGAGGTCTCGAAGCTCGAGAAGATCTGCTTCCCCATCGTGGTGACGGTGTTCTGCGTGCTGCTGTTGCCCTCCGTCGCGCCGCTGATCGGCATGCTGATGCTCGGCAACCTCTTCAAGGAATCCGGCGTGGCGGAGCGGCTGTCCTCGACAGCCCAGAACGCGCTGATCAACATCGTTACGATCTTCCTGGGCGTGACCGTCGGCGCTACGGCGAAGGCCGAAACCTTCCTGACGGGCCAGACGCTTGGGATCATCTTTCTGGGCCTGATGGCGTTCATGTTTAGCACCGTGGGCGGGCTCCTTCTGGGCAAGCTCATGTGCTGGCTGTCGGGAGGCAAGGTCAACCCGCTGATCGGCTCGGCCGGCGTTTCGGCTGTGCCGATGGCGGCGCGGGTTTCGCAGATCGAGGGCCAGAAGGCCAAGCCCGGCAACTACCTTTTGATGTTCGCGATGGGCCCCAATGTGGCGGGCGTGATCGGCTCGGCCATCGCCGCAGGCGTCCTGCTGTCCCTTTTCGGCTAAAGCCTGTGTTCTGCAAAAAGCCCCCGCAGGAGCGAGGGCTTCTGGCATCTATTGGGGATACCCATGGGGCTAGGGGGGAGGTTTTAAGCCTCCTCCTTTTTCTTTTGCCGGAAGCGGCGCATCTTGACCAGGTTTGCGCAGGTTCCGTCGCAGCAGCGCTTGGTCCGGCTGCGCGTTTCGTCGTAAAAAATCCACCGGCAGCCGGGGTTCTCACACACGCGGATTCTGGCGATCTCCATATCGGTCAATTCGATGAACGACGCGGCGACCTCCGCCATGACCCAGCTCCAATCTTTTTGCAGGGGCTGAAAGCGCGTTTCATACCGTCCGTCACGGAGGCAAACCCTTCGCGTGCCGGGGCACGAGGCTAGGTTTTTTTCAAGCTCCGCCGCTGCAGCGGCGGAGAGGCGCTCGTGCGCCATAAGCGCCCGCAGCGCACCGGACAGGAACGCGCGGTACCGGATCAGCGCCTCCGTTTCATCCGGGCTGGGCGGGGATGGGAGCGACAGCTGCCACTTTTCCAGAAAATCCGATAAAAGCGCAGGGTCTTTGAGCACATCGCGGAAATGATAATGCGTGGCGAACCATTCGCTATTGATGTAATCCAAGGCAAGAAAATCCATTGCCAAGCCCCCGTCCATCCATTGACAGTGCATGAATTCGGTGATATTCTCATTATAGCACAGTAACGGTCAAAACAAATATAGAAAGATACAGAGCGGGAGGCGGAGCGGATGGAGACATTGGGCGGCAGGCTTCTGGAGGCGCTGGACCGGAATGGTTACCGCGGGCGCATCATTGCCCTTGAAAGGCTGCGCGAGCTCCGGGCGGAGATTGAGCGGCTGCGCGAGGACGGCTTGATCGACAGGGGTTTCTTCGAATCGACATATGCATGGCTTGAGTACAATGCCGCCGGTCGGTTGCCGGATGCCCGGTCGGTCGTCATCATTGCGATGCCGCAGCAAGCGCTCAATCTCTCGTTTCACTGGAAAGGGGAAACAAGGCGGATTGCGCTGCCACCGACCTACGCCTTCTACGATGCCGATCAAAGGGCGCAGGCGCAGATCGAGGAAGTGCTGCGGCCGGAAGGGCGCGCCGTGGCGATGATTCAGCCACCCCTCAAACTCTTGGCCGTTCGGAGCGGGCTGAGCCTGTACGGGCGGAACAACCTGACCTATGTCGACGGGATGGGCAGCTTCAACCGTCTGGTGGCCTGGGTTTCCGATCTCGATGCGGAGGAGGATTCCTGGCAGGAGGCGCGGCGGATGCCCGAGTGCAATCACTGCCGACGGTGTCTGGACGCATGCCCGACCGGGTGCATCCTCTCCGAGCGGCGTTTAATCGACGCCAAAACCTGCCTGACGAACCTGAACGAGTCGGAAACACCTTTTCCATCGTGGGTGGACGTCTCATGGCACAACGCGCTGGTGGGCTGTATGGCCTGTCAATCTGTCTGCCCCCCAAACAAGCCGTTTCTGAAGCCGCAAACCTGGCCGGGCAGCTTTGATGAGGAAGAAACGGCGCTTCTTCTCTCGGAACCTGCGGTGGAAAGCCTGCCGCGCAGGACGTGGGAATCGCTCCGAAACCTCAGCATGCTGGGCTACTACAAGGCGGGCGTGATCCAGCGGAATCTGAAAATCCTGCTGGAACGCGCGTAGGTGCGCCTGTTTTCAACCGCCTCCGCGTCGAAGTGACCGCCAATATCTGTTTTCAAACATGAAAAGGCCCGGAATCCAACGATTCCGGGCCTCAGACCATCAGAAAATATCCGCGGCGTTTCAACCTTGTCCGGCGGCGCGTACGCGGGCACGGACAGCGCGATCAGTACGAAACCTGATGGCGTTATC
>JAEZTD010000063.1 GCA_023443705.1 Bacillota bacterium
CCTCCGTACGCGCGTCTGTACGCGTTATTTGTTTAAATCACGGCTGCCCTGTTCAGATCCCAGGCGCAGCCCGTTCCACGCCATCCGCGCGTCCCTGAGCAGCCGCTCCCGTTCGTACATTTTCACGGACATGGACAGGCCGATCATCAGATAGTAGTACGCCAGCACTGTGCTGTTCGCGTCGCGGCTTTGGATCGCCCCGTCCCGTATGCCCCGCTCCATCCACCACCGGATGCGCTCCAGAAACAATTCCTCGGTCTCAAGCGTCTTTTCGCGGATGAAATCCTTCAAAAATGTGGGCGGGCAGTAGAAATAGCGGTCCCAGAAGTGCATTTTCAGGTTGTTGTGGCAATGGCCGATGAACGACAGGAAGATGTGCTCCAGACGCGTAAGCGCGGCTTCCTCCGAAAAGGCGGTGAGTTCGCCGATGGTGCGAACATACTCCTCCAGGATATCATCAAATATGGCGGAAAAGATGCGCTCCTTCCCGCCAAAATGGGCGTACAGCGACGCCTTGCGGATGCCGACCGCCTTGGCGATGTCGTCCATGCTGGACCCCTCGTATCCCTTGTCCGCAAACAGTTCCAGTGCCTTTTCCAGAATAAGCTGCTTGGTCATGCCGACGCTCCCTTCCACCTGCGGTGGGAGTAAGGCTACCTACCGTTCGGTAGTCATATTCTAGCATGTTTTTGCCAGAATGCAACCCCAAATGTGCCGGACATGAAAGATTTTCCGTGCCCGCCGAGGGGGCGTTTGCAACAGTAGTCGCTCATCGATTGGGATAGTGCCTTTCTTGGTGGGATGCTTCTTCATTTTATCCGTCGCTCCTTCCCATTTTGTGCAGTGTGCTTTCGGGGCATTGCACACCGAAAAATTTGTATGCTAAAATAGAAAAACGTAAAACGGAGGTGGAGCATCGTGCGCGTCATCTATACAAAACTTCGGGACCTTTTGACAGACAGGGACACGGAAAAAAGAATTTGCAGAAGGCGGCCAGCCTGAGCGCAACGACCGTAGCCAAGTGCTCAAATTATGAAAACGTCGGCATGGAGGTTTCGATCAGGGGCTGCACATTTCAGAAACCGACATCGGTGACATTTATGGTGCCGGTTTCGGAGAACGGGAAATGCACGGCTCTTTTATCCGGCCATGTTGCATGAGAAAGGTTGTGCATAGTCCATGCGGCAGTATGTTCTGAAAAGAGAGCGCATAACAGCAGAATTCAAAAACATATTCGAATATCCGCTGACCCTGGCGATAGCGGCCATGGGATACGGTAAAACTACGGCAGCCAGGGAGTTTCTGAGAGAAGGGGCTTTTCGGCACAGCTGGCTGACTGTGGACAGCGACGAGTCCTCCCCCCAGTTTATCTGGGACAGTCTGACGGCGCAGCTCTCCAAGACGGAGCCAGAGATCGGGAGGCAACTGCGGGCGCTCGGCTTCCCCGCCGACGCGCCCCAGCGGGACAAGATTCTGCGCATCGTCGAGGACCTTACCTACATGACCGGCTTCGTGCTGGTCATAGACGACTACCACAACGCGCGCTCGCCCGCGCTGGACAAGCTGCTGGAGCGGCTGGTGCGGGCCGGGATCAAGGGCTTTCACATCCTGCTCCTCTCCAGAACTGTGCCGGAAATCAACGTGGACGAGCTGCTGCTCAAGGGCTGCTGCTATCCGATCGAGAGTGGCCTGTTTGAGCTTTCGGCGCAGGAAATCCAGCGCTTTTTCAAGCTCTACGGCCATCCCATCCCCGCCGGGACCGCTGAGCGGGTCTATCGCATTTCAGAAGGCTGGGTGTCCGCCGTCTACCTGATCCTGCAGAACTTCGCCGAAACGGGCAGAATCTCCGTCGGGCAGAGCGTGGAGAGACTGCTCGAAACGGGGGTGATGAAGCGCTGCGCCCCAAAGGAGGCGCGGCTTCTCAAGGCCCTATGCGTCCTTGACAGCTTTACGCCGCTTCAGGCGGTCCATGTGTCTGAGGAGCCGGACGCGGAGAAAATACTCTCTTCCATGAGCCGCGCGAACTCCTTCATTCGCTACGACGGGCAGGAGGGCGTTTACCGCATCCACAACGTGCTTGGCGGCTATCTGAGAAAACTGATCGAAACCGAACCCACGGAAATCGACGTGCGGGCGCTCTACCGGCGCTCGGGCGCGTGGTGTATCGGCAACGGAGACATGCTCGCGGGACTTAGGTATTGGATGAAGGCCGGGGAATATGACCTGATCCTGGAGGAATTCGAAAAAGGCGACAGCATCACGCGGGTCATGGACAGCAGCCCGGAATATGTGCTGGAGCTCTTCGAGCAGATTCCAGAGGAGGTCTGGCGCCGGCATCCCATCGGGTATCTCGCGTATGTCGGGTTTTATGTGACGAATGTGGACAAGGAGGAGGGCTCCCGGCTGTTGGCGGATCTGGAAGCGCATTATCGGGGAACCTCCGGCGCGGATTCCGGGCTGGCGCGGCGCATCGAGGGGGAAATCGCGCTGATTCGCGCCTATACCGGGTTCAACGACGCGCCGCTGATGCGGGAGCGGTTCCGGGCGGCCCGCGCGCTTCTGGGCGGGCGCTCGCAGATCGCGAACGCGCGAAAGATCATCACCTTCGGCTCCCCCCACTCGCTGTATCTGTATTACCGCGAAGCCGGGAAGCTGGTCAAGACCAAGGAATGCGTGCAGGATATGTTCCAGGACTATACCGAGATGGCCCATGGCTGCGGCAGGGGCTTTGACGACCTGCTGGAAGCGGAATGCCTTCTGGAGACCGGAGAATTGGATCGGGCCGGGGTGTGCGCCCGCAGGGCGGAGCACAAGGCGAAATCCCTCGGGCAGACAAGCGTACTGATCTGCGCGGACTTCGCGCTGGCGCGGATCTTCGCGGCGCAAGGGAAATTTGACAGGACGTTCGAGATCATGGCCGAGCTCAAATCCGAGGTCGACGCCGCGAGCGGGCCGATTCTCAGCAGCGCTTTTGACGTGAGCTTGGGCTATGTTGGCGGAATCGTCGGGCGCAGGGACAGCTTCTGCCCGTGGCTGGACGACGGGGACCTTTCACAGAGCGAGATACTCTACCAGGGCATGGGCTTTAACTACATCGCCTACGGAAAGCACCTGCTGCTCAAGGGCGACTTTGTAAAGCTGGAAATTCTCTGCGGGCAGATGCGGGAAGTGTTTTCGCGGTTCGGAAACATGCTCGGCTATCTACACGCGCACGCGCTTGCCGCCGTCGCCTGCCGGCAGCTGTATGGCACGGAGAAGGCCGGCGCAGCGCTACTCCCCGCGCTGGAGATCGGGCGCGCCGACGGCATCGTGCTGCCCTTCGCGGAATACGGCGCGCACGTTCTGGATATTTTGGAGGCGCTCATTGGACGCGGCAGCGCAGATCCGTACCTTGCGCTGGTGCTGGAAAGTGCCGCGGGCTACGCGGAGCGGCTGCGCGCGTTCCACGAGAAAACAGCGCAGCTTCCCAGGCTGACCCGGCGGGAGCGGGAGATCCTCGCGCTGCTGACGGAAGGCAGGAGCAATCCGGAAATCGCGTCTGCGCTCTTTGTCGCAGAGGTCACGGTCCGCAAGAACGTCACCGCCATCTACCGCAAGCTGGAGGTCGCGGGGCGCGCCGCGGCCGTCCGCAGGGCGCTGGAGCTGAAAATCCTGTAGAATTCCCCCGAAAAGTATCGGATGCGATACTATACAGCTTTTATAAACTCCATTATGCTATATGCAGTGGAGTTTTTGTTGCGCTCCGGGAGAGAGGAAGGCAATGGTCAAAATCATGAAGGCGACGCCGCACGAGAACCACACGCTGGAAATCGAGTTGGACAACCGCCACAGAATCATCTTCGACATGAAGCCCCGGCTGGAGGCCGTCCGCTTCGGCACCCTTTCGGATCTGCGGCAGTTCAGGGATGTGCGGGTCGTCAACGGCGATACCCTGATCTGGAACAGCCTGTGTCAAATCACCATCAGCGAAATCATCAGCCTGATCAAGCGCTGAAACAGGGGGAACATCATGAGAACGCACTCCAAGAGGATACTGTCCTGTTTCCTGTCGATTTGCCTGTTGGCGAGCATGTCCGCAACGGCCTATGCCGAGGCGTTTGACAACGCCCCCGTTGCCGCCGCCGAAAGCGAGGGACTTGACGCCGTCTTCTCGGAGCATACCGGTTTTTCGGAGGGCGGCGGCTTCCCGGAGGACGAAGAGGAAGACGGTGAGGGCGGCGAAGTGCCTGACGGCGGCTTCCCGGAGGGCGAAGAGGAAGATGGCGAGGGCGGCGAAGCGCTTGACGGCGGCTTCCCAGAGGGCGAAGAGGAAGACGGTGAGGGCGGCGAAGTGCCTGACGGCGGCTTCCCGGAGGGCGAAGAGGAAGATGGCGAGGGCGGCGAAGTGCCTGACGGCGGCTTCCCGGAGGACGAAGAGGAAGACGGCGGGGATGCGTCCGGGGAGCCGGAGGAGCCGGACCCGGATGATGCGGAGGACGATGCGGCCGTCGTCGCCGCCGACAGGGAGGCTCTCGGCATAGGGTTTTCCGAGGACGACGGCTCGGACGCCGTCACCGGAGATCTGACGCTTCCGCTGACCGGCGCGTTGGGGAGCGCCATCGCCTGGCAGTCGAACAACCCCGACATCATTGCGCAGGACGGCGCGGTGACGCGGCCTGCCCTTGACGGCGAGGACGCGGAAGTCACCCTGACCGCCACGCTTACCTATGGGGAGGCGAGCGGCACGCGGGAATTCACGGTGACGGTGCTCAAAGAGCCGGAAGCGCCCGCCATGGCCGTGACGGCATTGACGGAGGGGCATTATATCTTTGACTTTAACACAATCTACGGCTATACAGGCACCGGCGGCGAAGTGGTGATTCCCAATACGCTTGGCGGGCAGCCCGTACACGCGATCGGCAGCGACGCATTCAAGGGAAAAACCG
>JAEZTD010000150.1 GCA_023443705.1 Bacillota bacterium
GACCGATAACGTGCAGGCGGCGCGGCAGATGCGCTTTACGGGCGTGGAAGAGATCGCCGCGCGGGAGGGCGAACTCGCAGCCTACCTCCGCGAGGCGGCGGAGATAGAGCGGGCCGGGCTTTCGGTGGAATTCAAGGAGAGCGCGGAATTCGCGGTTCCGGAGGAATTTCGGGCGCGGCTGGACGAAGCGCCGCACTTGAAGGCGGCCTTCGACGCGCTGACGCCGGGGCGGCAGCGGGCGTACCTGCTCCACTTTTCCGGGGCCAGGCAGAGCGCCACCCGCGCGGCGCGGGTGGAAAAGTGCATCCCGAAAATCCTTGCGGGGAAGGGGCTGGACGATTGAGCCGGAACCGCCTGCTCAAGACGATGCACATGCGGGGACGGGCATTGCGTCAGGCTACTTCGCGTAGTCCCCGATTTCCCCAATATGCTCGCCGATGGTGAAATAGTGGTTCGGTGAATAGACGACCGGGTTGATCTCCCGCAGGTCGATGAAGTCGAGCGCTTGAACATCTTCCCGGACATTCACGCGCTTGAACGCGGCAAAGTGGGTGTCGCAGCCGCCGATGCGAACCGATTGAATCACTTCGCATTCATACGACCACTTTGCCCCCTTCACGAGGGGAACCTCCAGCGCCCGCCCCGGCTCGACTTCTTGAGGGACGCTCATCCCGTCCCGCCGCGTCGCCTGATTGTGCTGCTCGGCGAAGGGCAAAAGATCCGGCGTCACGATGGTCGCGGAAAGGAGCCCGGTGCGCTCTATGTTTTGCGTTGTCTGTTTTTTCCTTGTCGTGCCGTTGATGCTGACGACGAGGCAGGCGGGAGGCCCCCACGTGTAGCTGATCCAAGAGATGGGCGCGAAATTTGGGCTCCCGTCTTCATTGTACGTGCCGATCAGAAACAACTGTTGGGTAAAAAAGCACGCCGGGTTTTCATTGATCGGTTTCATCACAAAGCTCCTTTATTTCAGCGATTCCCTCTTTGAAAGGTTGACAAGTATCCGTTCAAGTCCGCTCTCAAGGGCAATGATTTCTTCGTCGGTGAAGCCTTCGTAAAAGAGCGCACTCATTTGCGTCGATACCGCGTCGTAATGCTCCCTCAGGTTTTTCGCGGCGTCCGTTAGCCGGATGTTCACCTTTCTGCGGTCATCGGGATTGAATGAGCGCAGAACCTGGCCGGACGCTTCCAGCCTGTCCAGCATGCTGGTGAGCGTCGTCTTCGCCAGCCCGGTCTTTTCCGAAAGCACGCTGATGGGGATATTGTCGTGGTTCCAGAGCACATACAAAATCCGCCCTTGCGCGCCATTGAACTGGTCAATTCCGTGTTCCGCCAGCAATTTTTCAAAAACCCTGCCCTGAATTTGCTTGATTTTCCCGATCATGAATCCCCCGCTTGTTTTCGAGATCAGCGCCCCCACCTCCTGCCATATAGAATAATACCATATAGTATTATTTTCAAGAAGTAAGTTGTTTATCTCAGGTTCGGAAAAGTGGAGTCCTCCGATTGCGTTAAGTTTGCCTGCGCCGTTGACAGCGGAACATTGTTTTGCTATGCTGGGACCATCGAAACAATGTTTTGTTCCGCCTGGCGCGGAACGGGAGGCGAACATGGAGGACACCATTTCCAAGCGGGAGCTTTTACAGGCCACCGGCATTTCCTACGGGCAGCTGTACCGGTGGAAGCGGGAGAAGCTGATTCCTGACAGCTGGTTTATCAAGCGGTCGTCCTTCACGGGGCAGGAGACGTACCTACCCCGGCGGGCGATCGAGCGCATCGGGTTTATTTTGGAGAACAAGGACCGCTATTCGCTGACGCAGCTCCAGGGCATGCTGTCGCCGGAGGCGGGGAGCCGATCCTACCCGGCAGAGGCGGTGGGCTTTCTTCCGGGCGCGGCGCGCCCCGCGGCGATTCTTCGGCACATGGCCGGGGCGGAATCCTTTGACCACGGGCAGGCGCTGTGCGTGATGATTGCCGCGGAAATGCTGGCCTTCGGTATCAAGCTGGACGACGCGGCGCTCACGCAGGTA
This sequence comes from Bacillota bacterium, assembly GCA_023443705.1. Classification (GTDB taxonomy): domain Bacteria; phylum Bacillota; class Clostridia; order Christensenellales; family Aristaeellaceae; genus JAEZHK01. The sequence goes on from JAEZTD010000150.1 coordinate 2,028, forward strand.
CTGACCGCCCTCGCCGCATGGCAGAAGGAAGAGGCGCTTCTTGAAAAGGACGACGGGCGGATCGTGCTCCTCAAATGTGGCGAGGCGTACCTGCCGCTCTACCTGCAGCCGGACGCCGCCGTACGCCCGCCGGACGGCGTGACCGTCGCGTACAACCTGTCGCTGTCAGACCTGCCGGAAAAATGCAACCGGCCGCTTTCTAAGCTATTGGAGGAGGAATGACCATGGGGGAAAATCTTCGGGATCTGAAGGCGTCCGGCGCGGTGAGCTTGAGCGGCGGGCAATACCGCGATGTCAGCGTATCCGGCAGCGCAAGAATTTCGGGCGATGTGACCTGTGAACGCTTCGATGCCTCCGGCAGCGCCCGGGTGGCAGGCAATGTCACCTGTGAGAAATACACGTCTTCGGGCAGCGCCCACATCGACGGCAACGTAGCCGCGGGAGAAATGCGCACCAGCGGCGCCGCTTCGGTGGACGGAAGTCTGGCGGCGGCGGCTTTGCAGTCCTCCGGCAGCTTCCGGGTGGATGGGGATGCCACCGTCACGGGCGAGATGCGCACCAGCGGCAGCACGCGCTTCGGCGGCGCACTGAAGGCCCGCACGGTGAGCGTCGCGGGCAGCCTCAGGGTGGCGCGAGGGATCGAATGCGAGCGGCTCCTTTTGCAGGGCGCGTTCGACGTGGACGGCCTCATCAACGCCGGTACTGCGGAGATCGAGCTGGCGGGGCAGAGCAGCCTGGAAGAGATCGGCGGCGAGCGCGTGACCGTTCGGCGCAGGGGCGGGCTCAGCGTGCTGGGCATACAGATTCCATTCTTTACCGGGTCGCTGACGGCCGGGACGGTAGAGGCCACCAGCGTGTACCTGGAGGCCACCCGCGCAAAGGTGGTACGCGGCGCGGACGTGACCATCGCCTCTGGGAGTGAAATCGACCGGGTGGAGTACTCCGGCGCCCTCACCGTGGCCGAGGACGCGGTGGTGCGGGAAAAAGTCAGGGTGGAGTAATCGCCGTGAAAAGACAAAGCCGCCCGCGGGTAAATGCGCGGGCGGCACAGACCATCAACAAAGACTCGGTAGGGTTTCAATCGTTCCCGGCGGCGTGTACGCCAAGAACGGGATAGCGCCACCAGTACGCATATTGGTGGCGCTATCTATACCTTGGGTCAGTGCGCCGCTCGGAAATCCGTGAGGATTTCAGGCGCACGCAGGTTTCCTTCCTTCGCATCGAAAAAATTATAGGGTTTTTCGATGCCTTGAAGCCGCCCGCGGGTAAATGCGCGGGCGGCATTTGTCATGATGTTCGCTTGGCGATGAGGGCAGGGACCGACTACTCCGCCGCCAGCTCGTAGATGGCGAGAACATCCTGCCACATCAGCTTTTTCAGGCCGCCCACCCCGTGCTCATTGCCGTAGGCGGCGCCGGTGGCCTTCTTCGCCATCAGCTCAAAATTTTCCCGGTCGATGCCCAGCTCCTTCAGCGTCTGGGGCAGGCCCATCCGGCGGTAGAAGCGGCGCAGCCGGTCGATGCCCTCGACGATGATCGCCTCCTGATCGCGGAAGTCGCCGCCCACGCCCATGACGTTCACCGCGAACTGCACGAACATGCCGGGGTTCTCCCGGTGAACGTAGGTCATCCAGGCGGGGGTCAGCACCGCGAGGCCCGCGCCGTGGGCCACGTCGTAGATGGCGGAGAGCTCATGCTCCATGTCGTGGCAGCCCCAGTCCTGTGCGCGCCCCATGCCCAGAAGGTCGTTGTGGGCCACCGTGCCGCCAAAGCCCACCTGACACCAGGCGTCGTAGTCCGACGGGTTGTCGTAGACGATGGGCGCGTTTTTCGTGATGGTCTTGAGCGTACCCTCGCACAGCGCGTCGGTCAGATCGGTGTGGGAGGTGTTGGTGAAGTAGCGCTCGAAGATGTGGCTCATCATGTCGGCGACGCCGTTGGCGATCTGGTTCTTCGGGAGGGTGGCGAAGTGCTCCGGGTTCACAAAGCTGACCACCGGGCGGATCTGGAGGGAATTGCAGGCCATTTTCTGGCTGGTCGCCTCATTGGTGATGACCGAGCCGACGGAGGCCTCGCTACCCGCGGCGGGGATGGTGAGCACCGTGGCCACCGGCAGCGCCCTGTCCACGGGCTTGTTCGTGCCGTAGAAATCCCAAACGTCGCCGTCGTAGTAGGTGCCGATGGCGATGGCCTTGGCCGAGTCGATGGCGCTGCCGCCGCCCACCGCGAGGATCAGGTCCACCTGCTCGCTTCGGCACAGCTTGACGCCCTCATGCACCAGCGAAAGGCGGGGATTGGGCTTGACGCCGGAGAGCTCAACCCACTGGATCCCAGCGTCTGAGAGCGATTTTACGACTTCGTCGTACAGCCCGCTCTTTTTGATGCTGCCGCCGCCGTAGTGCAAGAGCACTTTTTTGGCGATGGGGGCCAGCGCCGCGCCGACCTGATGCTGCGCGTCCCGCCCAAAGATCAGCCGGGTGCGGTTGTAGAAATCAAAATTGAGCATGAGATTCCCTCCTTCAATATTGGGTTATATAATGATCCATTGCCCGTTGCCTGACGATCGCTTTCCAGCAAAAACGAAAGAGCGCCGCAGGCCTTCGGCGCGATTGTCCAAAGAATAATATACCCAACCATATTATAACAAAACGCGCAGAACGGGGCAAGCCAGCGCAGTGTGCGAGAAAACGGGAAATTCTATAAAAATGAACTGAGAATTAACTTTCCGCCACTTTTATCGATAACTTAATATTCATATAATAGAAGAGAATCGTGTGAACGCATGAGGAGGAGCAGCATGGCAACCCAGACAGTCTCCAAGCAGACACTATCCCGGCTGCCGCAGTACCTTAGCCATCTTGAAACGCTGCCGGAAACGGTGCGCTATATATCCGCCACGGCGATCGCGGCGGCGCTGGGCCTGAACCAGGTGCAGGTGCGCAAGGACCTCGCTTCGGTCAGCTCGTCCGGCAAGCCCAAGGTGGGCTACATGCGGCGGGATCTGATCCGCGAGATCAAGGCGTTTTTGGGCTACGACAGCGCGGACGAAGCCGTCATCGTCGGCGCGGGCAAGCTGGGCCGCGCGCTGATGAGCTACGTGGGCTTTCGGGACTACGGCCTGAACATTCTCGCCGCCTTTGACGCCGACGAGAACCTGATTGGCGAGGACGAGAACGGCCGGCCCATCATGCCTATTGAGGTACTCAAGGACACCTGCCAGCGACTGGGTGTGCGCATCGGCATCATCACCGTGCCTGCGCCCGCCGCGCAGTCGGTGTGCGATCTTTTGATCGACGCGGGTGTTCTGGCCATCTGGAACTTTGCGCCGGTCCGTCTGGTGGTGCCGGAGGGCATTCTGGTCCAGAACGAGAACATGGCGAGTTCTCTGGCCATCCTGTCCAACCACCTGGCGGAAAAGATGAACATGAGGCGCTGACGCCGCTTTCGAAACCATCGTGCATTGGCGCGGCGGCGATGAAACCGCAACCGCGCCTGTTTCCAAATGAAACGTTTTTTGGGCGTTTTTGGGCGTTTTTGGGCATGCGATGCCCCATTATGGAATTTGACAACCGCACATGCATCTGGTAGAATTAAAGGGCAAAGAACCGTCATGTCAAATCTCCGAATTCGTAGAGCATTTGCGTGAAAGGCTTTATCAACCACAGCGAGGTGTGCAATGTGATAGGGCCTTTTATTTGTTTACGCCCGGAAATTACTTCTTCGGACGCGCGGCGCATTGCCGGGTGGCTCGAGGATGAAGAACTGCTCAGCCACTTGAGCGAAGCACCCGGCGTTTCGGCGGCCATCCGGCGCGCGCTGGACAGCGCGCACCTGGACGTGGTGACCCATCTGTTCAACCAGGGCGGGCGGTTTTTCATCGCCGAGCACGAGGGCACGCCGGTGGGCTTCGCGCGGCTGAAAATGTCGGGCGGCGGCGCGGAGATTGTGCTGGTGGTGGAAAAGGGTCGCTGGGGTCGGCGGCTGGGCGGCGCGATCCTAAGGGAGGCGCTGAAGTGCGCGTTTTTTGAAATGCGCGTTCCATCCGTCGCCGCCGTCATCCACCGGGACAACCATCGCTCGCTCCGGCTTTTCGCCCGTGCGGGCTTTCGGCAGGAGCATGACGGCCAGTGGACGCGTCATATGTTGACGATGCGCGAATATATTCGCATGATACAGGGAGGGATTTTTATGGCAGGCGAGTTGACAATTACGCGGATTGACCGCGAGCGGCTGAACCGGCTGATTGACGAGGCGCTGTACGGCCGCGCGGAGCAGGACAAGTCCTACCACGCGCTCAAGCGCGAAGTGGAGCGCGCCTGCGTCGTCGAGCCCGAAGGACTGCCCCAGAATGTGGTCTCGATGCGCTCGAAGGCGCTGATCGCGCTGGACGGCGAGGAGGAGGAAATCCAGCTGGTCTACCCGGATGAGGCGGACTGGACGAGCGGGCGGCTGTCCATCCTGTCGCCGGTGGGCACGGCGCTTCTGGGCTACCGCGAAGGCGACGAGATCGACTGGGAGACCGCCGGAGGGCGCACCCGCATCGAAATCAAGCGGCTGCTCTACCAGCCGGAAGCGGCGGGGGATTACAGCCTGTAAAATCAGGCTGTCAAAATACTGCGTCTTTTGACAGAAAAGCTGAGTGGCCGGGGCATTTCGCCCCGGCCGCTCAAGGCATCGAAAAACCCTACGGCTTTTTCGAAGCGAAGGAAGAAATCCTGCGTGCGCCTGAAATCCTCACGGATTTCCGGGCGGCGCACTGACCAAAGGGACGGACAGCGTCACCAGCATGCGTACTGCTGGCGCTGTCCCGCTCCCGGCGTACACGCCGCCGGGAACGATTGAAACCCTATGGAGACTTTGTTGATGGTCTGAGCGGCCAGGGCATTTCGCCCCGGCCGCTCAGCATTTGCGCGGTTTGTGATCTGGTTACGGGCCGGTTTCCCCGCCCGGCGCGAAGAGCGCGTCGAAGGTCGCCTTGTCCACCACGCCGAATTCGTCAGGGTTTATGCCGAGCGCCGACTGCATATCGGCCACGGCGTCGTAGGTGCGCTGATCGTACAGGCCGGGCGTGAAGGGGTCCGCAATGCTGAGGTATCCGCCGCCGGTCAGGCGCTGCTGGAGCCATTCGACCGCCGAAGTCCGGTCATAGGGGGTTTCCGGCGCTGCGGCGCTCAGCATGCCGACCAGTTTGTCAACGACGGCGTCGGACACCACCTGCCAGCCCGGCGCTTCGGTGGGCGCTTCGGTGGGCGCTTCAGTAGGCGCTTCGGTGGGTGCTTCGGTAGGCGCTTCGGTAGGCGTTTCGGTGGGCGCCTCAGTAGGCGCTTCGGTGGGAGTCCCCGTGGGCTTCGGCGTTGGGGTGGGCCTCGGCGTCGGTTTCGGGGTGCGGGTAGGCTTTGGCGTCGGGGTCACGGTGGCAGCGGCGTCACGCAGCGCCTCCTGCAGGCCGGCCGTCGCGATGCCTGTCTCCCGCATGTCCAGCGACTTCTGGAATGCGCGGACGGCGGCGCGCGTCTTCGCGCCGAAATTGCCGCCCAGCGTGCCGTCGAAGTAGCCCAGTTTCTTCAGGCGGGCTTGAAGTTCCCGGACGCGGGGGCCCGAATCGCCGTAGCGCAGTTCGATGAACGTGCGGCACTTCGGCGCGCGGGACGCGAACAGCGCCTGCTGGGTTTTCGCCCCGGCCACGCCGTCCGCCGACATGCCGGCGGTCTTCTGAAAGAGCTTTACGGCGTCCGCCGTTCGGCTGTCATAGCTGTTTGATTCTTCGCCCGCGTAGTAGCCCAGTTCTTTAAGCCGCGCCTTGAGCTCCGCGACGGCGTCGGCGGAATCGCCCTTTCGCAGCGTGATATAGGTGCCGCAGGCGGGCGCGTCGTCCGTCATCAGCGCACGGAGCGTGATCACCGAGGCAATACCGGTGGCTTTCAGTCCGGCCTCCCGCTGGAAGAGCGCTACCGCATCGGCGGTGCGGCTGCCGTAGGAGCCGTCCACCCTCGCGGCGGTGTAGCCCAGCGCGCGAAGCCGCGCCTGCAGCGCCTCGACGCGGATGCCCCGGCTGCTGCCCTCCAGCAGAGTGAATTCTTTGAACGCCGGCGCGTTGGCTGAGCGCAGCGATGCCAATAGGTTCACCGTGGCCACGCCGCTTTGGCTGACGCCCAGTGCGTCCTGATAGTAGCGCACCGCGCCGTAGGTGGACGCGCCGAAGATGCCGTCCTCCTTGCCCGCGGGGTAGCCCAGCGCGTTCAGCCGCGCCTGCAGCCTGAGCACGTCTTCGCCCCGCATGCCGCGCGCGAGGTCGCGCTCGGGCGCGGCGGTGGGTTTCGCGGTGGGCTCGGGCGCTTCGATTTGCGGCTCCAGGGTGATGACAAACTGCCGGGGGGAAACCGCGTCCGGGCGCGCATACAGAAGCAGCGCGCCGCCGGTCTGAACGAGGGCGGGATCGGCCAGCGGCGCTTCCGCCTGGTAGAGCAGAACGACTTCGCCGCCGTCCGGATCGATCGCCACCACGCCCTGAGGGCCCGCAAGCACCAGCGCGTCTTCTTCGGACACCATCGTATCGGCAAATTCCCCATCCGCCTGCGTGGCGTAGGCATTTTCGCCGGTCTCCGGATCGAAGCGGTAGATTTCCGCGTAGGAAGATTCCAGATACTCCTGTTTAATCAGATAGTAGAGCGCGCCGCCATGCGCCGCTTGCGCCGCGACTTCGCCTTCGTAGACGCTCTGCCACGTCTCGCTCCCCTCCGCGCGCAGGCGAAGGCCGGCGGCGGTCACGAGCGTCTCAAAGCCGCCGAAGTCCCGATATTCGCCCGTAGGGTCGATGTCTGATGGCACGAGGGCATGGTTTGGGGCATCGTACAGGCGGCTGGCAAACACGCCGGGCTCGACGAGGCCGCGCACCAGAAGCCCTTTCATCGAAGGGGTCAGGAGCGCGCCCTGAAAGCCCAGATCCATCGCGAGGGCAACCTCGCCGCTTTCGACATCCAGCGCCATCAGAAGGGCGGAGTCCTCACCGTCCAGATAGTAGATCGCCCCATCCGCCGGGACGTAGGCCGTGCCGGAGGAGACGTTTGCGATCTTCACCGCCTCGCCGCTTTGAGAAACCCACAGCGCGTCCGGCATGTCTTCGCCGTCCGAGGGCAGTTCGTATTGCACCGTGTAGTACAGCCGATCATCCAGCCGGGCGACTACACTCGGCATGCCTTGAACGCCGCGGAAGGCGGCGGCCGGGTCTGCTGCGGTGCCCTCCGAGAAGGCGGCGCCTGTCAAAAGAAGCGCCGCAGAGACGAGCAGCGCGAAAAAACGCTTCATATTATTCCCTCCTCAGGATATTTCCGACAGTAAGACGATTGCGCTATTGCCCGGGTTCCCATGGGACAAATTGGAAAAGACTGGAAATAAGTGATAATCTCCGCTGGGAATCCGAAATTTCCTTGACAGCAAAGTAAAGCCATGTTATAGTGTTATTTGGTTAAAGTTGCGGTTTAAGCATGGAGAGTCGGGATTTGGCAGCGCCCAGCGGGGCGAGGCCGGTCGGATCGTCCAGAAGGCATAGGCAGCAAAGACCCCGCACGAATGCCGCCTTTCTGCCTAAATGCGTTGCGTATCGGTTGCAGCGCCCCTTTTTCCGCCCGGAGCACCGCATGGGTCTGTCCAGAAAATCAGGTTGTTTGGAACCTTTGCCCGCATGCGGGCGGCGCTTTTCGCCGCGCGAGGATGCCTGCACCCGAACCGATCAATCGCCCCTCTCTGCTGTCGGCTGTCATCCCTATTCGGCGTTCGCGCCGGACGGGCCGCCGACATCCATGAAAACCGGCGCAGCCCGAGAGCCTTGCCCATGCGACCATTGCAGGGGCGGGGTTCATTCTACGCACGGGGTGCGCAGGACAGAACCGCATGGCAATTTAGCCGGGAGAAAAGGTTTAAAAGATTCACGAAGGAGTTGTTTGGCATGCTATGGGCGATCGTGGCTATCGTGGTATCCATTGCGGCGCTGGGTGTCGCGGCATACTTCTACCGTTGGGTGAAGGCGCTTCCCACGGCCAACAAGGAAGTTGACCGCATTGGCGACCTGATCCGCAAGGGTGCGTTCACCTTCATTAAGAGGGAGTACAAGACGCTTGCCATATTCTGTGGCATAGCGGGCGCTCTGATCGTCCTGTTCCTGCCCCATCCGATCTGGGCGACGGATGATCCGGGCCTCAACGTCGGCATGCTTCTGAGCTACCTGTTTGGTTCCGCGCTGTCCGCCGTCGCGGGCGTCGTGGGCATTTCCATCGCGACTATCGCCAACACCCGCTCGGCTTCGGCAGCTCGGGAGGGCATCGCGCCCTCTTACATGGCTGGCTTCCGCGGCGGCGCGGTCATGGGCATGGCGGTCGTGGCCACCTCCCTCATGGGCACCGCGATCCTCTACCTGATCAAGTTTGGCGACCCCGAGGGCGTTGACAAGCTGATCATGGCCTTCAGCTTCGGCGCGAGCTCGCTGGCGCTGTTCGCCAAGGCCGGCGGCGGCATCTTCACCAAGACCGCAGACATCGCGGCCGACCTCACCGGTAAGGTTGAGCTGGGCATCCCCGAGGACGACCCGCGCAACCCCGCCGTCATCGCGGACAACGTGGGCGACAACGTGGGCGACGTGGCCGGCATGGGCGCGGACCTGTTCGACTCCAACGTGGCCTCCATCGCGGCGGCGGTCGTCATCGCGACGGTGCTGGGCAAGATCGAACTGATCTTCTGCTTCGGCGCGCTGGGCCTTCTTGCCTCGATCATCGGCGTGTTCGTGTCCAAGATCGGCAAAGACGGCGACCCGGGCAAGGCCCTCAACAACGGCACCTACATCACCTGCGGCCTGTTCGCGGTGTTTACCCTGATCGCGACCCTGATCCCCCCGCACTTCGGCATGGCGAACGTAGGCGAAGCGCTTCGCCTGTGGGGCGCGGCGGTGTTCGGAATGGTGGCGGGCGTCGTCATCGTCATCACCTCTGACTTCTTCGTCGGCGACGACAAGAAGCCCGTCGAGCGCGTGGCCTCTGCCTGCCAGAACGGACCGGCGTTCACGATCCTCACCGGCTTCTCCTACGGCCTTCTGTCCACGCTGCCGTCCATGGCGGGTATCGGCCTTGCGGCGCTTGTTTCCTATAAAATCTGCGAGCCCCTCGGCGGCAACTACCCGCTGCTCGGCATCGCGGTCGCGGCCATCGGCATGCTGTCGGTCGTCGGCATGATCATCGCCAACGACGCCTACGGCCCCATCGTCGACAACGCCCGCGGCCTGGCCGAGATGTGCGACCTCGGCGACAAGGTGCTTGAGATCACCGACACGCTGGACGCGGCCGGCAACACCGCCAAGGCCATCACCAAGGGCTTCGCCATCGGCGCGGCGGGCCTCACCGTCATCGCCCTCCTCGGCGCCTTCAAGGAGACCGCCGAGCAGGCCATCAAGACGCTGGGCAGCAGCGTCGTGATCGACTTCAACCTGATGGACCCCCTGGTTTTCTTCGGCGCGATGGTTGGCGCGGCGATCCCCGCCGTGTTCTCCGCCATGCTGATCCTCGGCGTTGACAAGAACTCCGAGAAGATGGTGGCCGAAATCCGCCGCCAGTGGGCCTCGATCCCCGGCCTCAAGGAAGGCAAGCCCGGCGTGCACCCCGAGTATGAGAAGTGCATCGACATCG
>JAEZTD010000168.1 GCA_023443705.1 Bacillota bacterium
AACGCGCACACGTAATAAATGCGCTCCGCACCCTCGCCGTCGACCCAGAAATCGGTCACCTTGATGCCGTGGCGAGAGAAGATGGAGAGCGTATGGTTCTGAAACCGATCGCAAATCGCCTTCTGCCGGTCGGGATGCATGTGGTAAATGCGCAGCTCGTAGATCATGGGAATGCCCCTTTCAATCGTTTGTAAGCCTGATGCATTTTAACACGGGCCGCCGCGGGGCTGCAAGCGCGCGTGGCGTTCCTGCGCCCGCAGAAGAGGCGGAGGTTTTTACCGAATCATAATGTTCCACAGCGGATCTATTCTTGCTCAACGTATTCGGCAAATGGTTATGAAAAACCGGCAAGAGGCGGATTGATTTTTATGCCTATATATGCTAGAATGCGATAGAATCATTATGGAAGGGTGAGAGAAACTCACTCAAAAAGGAGGCCCCCTATGAATCGTTTCTCCAGATTCGTCTCCTGCCTGTTGGTCCTGTGTATCCTGTTGTCCTTTGGCTTCGTTTCCGCCCTGGCAGAGGCCGCACCCACGCCTGCGCCGGTGCCCGAGGGACGCCGCGAGGTGGTTTTCTGGCATTGCTTTGGCGGCACCATCGGTGAGGCCGTGCAGCGCGTGGTCGACAACTACAACGGCTCCCAGGATGAGATTTGGGTGACGGCTATTTTTCAGGGCGCGTATGACGACTGCCTGACCAAGCTCAAGGCTGCGGTTCCGGCGGGCACGGGTCCGGACATGTTCCAGATGTTCGAGCTGGGCACCACCTTCCTGGTGAATTCCGGCTGGACCATCCCCTTCCAGGAGATGCTCGAGAAGGACGCCGAGCCCTACGTCATGATCGACGACATCGAGCCGGCGCTGCGCAACTACTACACCTACGACGGCAAGATGGTTTGCATCCCCTTCAACCCCTCCACGCCCATCATGTACTACAACAAGACGGCGTTTGAGGAAGCCGGGCTGGATCCCGCCGCCCCGCCGACCACCTTCGCGGAGATCATCGCCATCGCCGACAAGCTGACCGTCAAGGAAGGCAACCGCACCACCCGCTACGCGATGGGCCTGCCCATCTACGGCTGGTTCTTTGAAAACTTCCTGGCCGGCATGGGCTCCAACTATGTGAACATGGACAACGGCCGCTCCGGCCATGCCACCGCCATCGAGTTCGATACCAACGGCGCTGGCAAGAAAATCATGGAAACCTGGAAGCAGATGGTGGATGACGGCATGCTCTACAACTTCGGCGCGGACAACGCCGCTTCCCGCGACGCGTTCATTGCCGGACAGACCGCCATCACCCTGGAGTCCACCGCCCAGCTCAAGACCCTCCTCAATGGCGCTGAGGGCAAGTTCGAGCTCGGCACCGCCTACCTGCCCAGCATGCTGGAGAAGACCCAGAACGGCGTGATCATCGGCGGCGCCAACCTCTGGCTGAGCAAGAATGACGACGAGCAGAAGGTCAACGACGCCTGGACCTTCATCAAGTACGCCACCTCCGCGCCCGTCTCTGCGCAGTTCAGCATGGACACCGGCTACTTCTGCGCCAACACCAAAGCGTATGAAGAGCCCTCCTTCCAGGCTTACCTCCAGGAGAACCCCAACTTCCTCACGGCCATCAACCAGCTCCACGACTGCCCCATCAGCTTCGCCACGCAGGGCGCGTCCGTGGGCGTGATGCCTGAGCTCCGAGCCATCTTCCAGGAGGAAGCCGCCCTGTATCTGGACGGTGCCGAGTCTGTGGATGAAGTGCTCGCGCACATGGCGGAAAAGAGCAACGCCGCCATCCAGAGCTACAACAAGACGGCTTACGGCGAATAAGCCATTTCCCCGGAAAGTTGTCGCGCCGACGCACGAAAGTGCGCCCGGCGCGACGGGTTTTCGGCGGTTCTGCCGCATAATACGCCCCGGAGGGGCGTTTTTGAACCCCGAAAGTTCTGATGCCGCCAGGCATGCGCTTGCTGTGTACCGCAGCAATTCCTGATTGGAAAGAATACCGATGCGCCGCCGAGCGTTCCACGCGATGGCGTATCCCAAGGGTTCCCTCTACGGCAGGCTCTCGATCAAAGATTCTCCCGTTTGGGCGCATTGTTGTTTCCATTGGGACAATTCGGCTGTGCAAGCAAAAGGAGTACGCAATATGAACAGTGTACCGGCCACCCCTCGGGCAGGCGGAAAGGGCAAGGGCTTTATGTCTTCTGTCTCGCCTTACCTGTATATATTCCCCGCCATGCTGATCATGGTGTTGTTCGTCTTTATCCCCTTTGGGAACACGATCAACCTGAGTACGGCCCTCACCGACGCCAACGGCACCATCGTGGCCCGGGTAGGGTTGCAAAACTATTTGGACAGCTTCGCCCAGTCGGATTTCCAGCAGATCCTCGGCGTGACATTTCAATTTGCGCTGATCGTTGTGGTGGGCTCCATTGTGATGGGCCTCGTCACCGGCATTCTCGCCAACGAGCAGTTCTTCGGGCGCGGTGTTTTTCGGACCATTTACGCCATGCCGCTGGCGGTTTCCTCCGCGGCGATTTCGGTTATCTTCCTGTTCATCATGCACCCCACCTTCGGCGTCCTCAATTACCTTTTGCAGACGGACATCAAGTGGCTGCGCAGCGTCAAATACGCGATGGGCTCCGTGTCCTTTGTCACGGTCTGGATGAATGTGGGGTTGAACTTCATCTTTG
>JAEZTD010000350.1 GCA_023443705.1 Bacillota bacterium
GTGAGGCGGTTCTTCTTGTTGCTGCGCAGCGCCATCAGGATTTCGTTCTCGACGCAGCGCGACGCGTAAGCGGTGAGCCTGCCCGCCTCCGGGCGGAAGGAAGAGACCGCCTTGATCAGCCCGATGGAGCCGATCGACACCAGATCCTCCTGCTCAAGCCCGGCGCGGACGTACTTTTTGGCGATGTGCGCGACAAGCCTCAGGTTGTGTCGGATGAGCTTCTGGGCGGCGCTCCCGTCGCCCGCCAGCATGTCCCTAACCGCCTTGGCCTCTTCCGCGGGGCTCAGCGGCCGAGGGAAAGACGGACGATCAGAAACGCTCAGGATCAAAACCAGCGCGCTGTCGTAGAGCGCGGCCAGCGCTTCCAGCATGAAAAGCATAGGGCGTCCCTCCAATCAGAAAGACTGCCCTATCATGCTATGCCGCCGGGGCGCCGACGGTACCTGTCCCTCGCCCCGGCAATGGAAGTTTCCCCGTTTCCAGCCGTGTTTAACCGGCGGAATTTTTCTTGTCGTAGGCCTCCCACAGGGGGCGATACTTCTGGACGTTGGCCTGATGCTCCTCGCGGGTCTTGGCAAACACCGTTTCACCCTTGGACGGGTCGCCTGCGCAGAAGTACACGTAGCCTTCGGCAATGTATTCCATATCCGGGTAGAGCGCCGCGGTCAGCGCCGCTTTGGAGGGGTTGCAAATCGGGCCGACCGGCAGGCCACCGCGGGTGTAGGTGTTGTAGCCGTTTGTCGACGACAGTTCGTCGCCTGTCAGCACCATGCGCTTGACGCCCAGCGGGTACGCCGCGGTGGCGTCGCTGTCCAGCGTAATAACCTGATTGAGCCGGTTGTGGAACACGGCGGAGACCTTGGCGTAGTCTTCCCGCTTTCCGGCTTCTTTTTCGATCATCGAGGCCAGTACGATCGTCTGGTCGGGGGAGAGCTTGCTCTCGTAGAACACCTGGTCGATCACGTTGCCCTCGTCGTCGTAGACGACCTCGGTAACTGGCTCGGTGTTGAACACGCCGTCGGTGACGGTCTCCGTCTGCTTAAGCAGCGTGCGGATCACCGCTTCCGGGGTGCTGTTGGCGTAAATCCGGTAGGTATCCGGCGCCAGATACCCCTCCAGCGCGTACTTGCGCTGGCTCATCGTACCGGTGTCCACGGCCTGCTGTATCTCGCGGAAGTCGTTTTTGAACAGGTCGGGGCTGTTCGCAAGGGTCAAGAATTCCTTGGTGTCCTTGAGCGCGCCCTGCTTGACGAGGTACGCGGCGATGTCCTCCACGGTCCAGCCGGGTATGATCGTGATCGTCCGCTCGGTGGTTTCCGTGCCCGAGGTCAATATCGAGATGATTTGGTTCACGTCCATACTGGACGACAGCGGGTAGCTGCCGTACTGGATCTTGGAGGTCAGCCCCTGGAACTGGATGATGTATTTGAAGATGCCCTTGTTGCGGATGAGCTTGTTATTGAAGAGATTGTTGCCGATGGTGGTGATTGACGATCCCTTTTCGATGACAAACTCCCGTACGACCGTGTCCTCAGGGTTCACGGGCGTGAAGAACTGGTTGTTCACAATCTGCAAACCACTGGCCACGATGCCCAGTACCACGATCACGCTGCACAGGAAGACCATAACCGGCCTTAAAAGCTGCCAAAGCCAGGAGTACCAGAAAAAGCCGTACTCACGGTCGCGGCGCAGTGTTTTCTGGTTGTAATACGACGCGGAGACGCCGCTTCGCGGGCGGCGCGACGAATACGGGCGGCCTTTAGCCATTTGTGTTCCTCCAATTAACGCGTATACCGTGTTTTCTCGAGGGCGATCCCCGGTCTTTCGGTCAATACGGCGGGATGTACGCCGGAGTTGCCATCGGTCAAAGGCTGGCTCGTCCTGCCGACTCGAGCGGCGTTCCAGAAGTCAGCGAGCCGCACGGAAACCCGAAGGGTTTCAGGCGAGCGCAGCAACTTTTCGCGCTGAAAGATCCGCAGGAGATTTCCGCGCCATCGGCGCTAGCCTTGTATCAGCATGTCCAGGTCAATCCCGGCCACGTCCGCGAGGATTTTATAGATGTCGGCCAGCATTTTCTGAAAACGGAATTCCGCCATCAGGTAATCCCGCGCATCCTGATTGTACTGCAAAAGCGCGCCGATTTGCTGCATGCGCTGAAAATCCTGTTCGTTCATGGTCTGACCGGCGGCCATCGTCGCCTGCAGGCGGTACTGCAGCCGCTTGTACTCGTCCAGCAGCGCCTTGTTGGTGCCGTCGGCATAGGCGGGCTCGCGCAGCCGCTCGTACTCCCGGAACTCCTCGCTGTCGCGCATCGCGCGGGCCAACACATGGGCCTGATCGTAGACGTTCATCGTTCCACTCCTATATCTGGATAGTAGACGCAGGAAGCGCAGGTTTTGTTCACGCCGGAAGCACCGACGCAATACGCGCATGAAAGGGCAAAGCCTTCATGTTATTCTTTGCGCCGGCGATGCCGGCACAAAGAATTTCCGAAAAAGCGTTTGTCCGCCCGGCATCAGGACCGGCGCTCAGGTATCCACGATGATCGGAAGGATCATCGGGCTTCGCTTGATGCTTTGATACACGTAGCGGGACACGGCATCGCGAAGGTCATTCTTGACCCGGTTCCAGTCGCTGGGGTCGATGCGGCCGAAGTCCGTCAGCACGGACTTCGCGGCTTCGCGCGCGCCCTGCATCAGTTCGTCCGATTCGCGCACGTACACAAAGCCTCGGCTGATGACATCAGGCCCTGAGATCACGGTGCCGCCAGTGCGGTCGATCGCCAGCACGACAATCAGCATGCCGTCCTGCGCCAGGTGCTTGCGGTCGCGCAGCACCACCGCGCCCACGTCGCCGATGCCCAGGCCATCCACCAGCACCTCGCCAGAAGGCACGGTGCCCGCGACGCCCATGCGATTCTGGCTGAGTTCGATGATGTCGCCTATGGCGCATATGCGCACATTTTCGCTCTTCATGCCCATGGATTCGGCGAGCAGCGCGTGGTGGTGCAGGTGGCGGTATTCGCCATGCACCGGGATGAAAAAGCGCGGCTTGGTCAGTGCGTGCATCAGCCGGAGTTCCTGCTGGCAGGCATGGCCGGATACGTGTACGTCGGCCAGTGCCTCGTAGATCACGTTGGCGCCGGTGCGCACCAGCTGGTTGATGACGCGGGAGACACTCTTTTCGTTGCCGGGGATGGGCGTGGCGGAGATGATGACCATGTCGCTGCCCTTGATCTCCAGCTTTTTATGTTCGGCAAAGGCCATGCGCGCAAGGCCGCTCATGGGCTCGCCCTGGCTGCCGGTGGTCATGACGACGACCTCGTTGTCCTCGTAGCGGTCCAGCTCGTCCGCCTGAATCAGCCTGCCCTCCGGGATGCGCAGCTCGCCCAGTTGCATGGCGACCTTTGACACGTTCAGCATGCTGCGCCCGATCAGGCAGAATTTGCGGCCGAAGCGCACGGCGGAATCTACCACCTGCTGGATTCGATGCACGTTGCTGGCGAACATCGCGACGATGATGCGCCCCTCCGCCTTGGCGAAGAGGTTGTTGAAGGTTTCCCCAACGGTTCGCTCGCTCATGGTGTAGCCGGGGCGCTCCACGTTGGTGGAATCGGCGAGAAGCGCCAGCACGCCCTCGTTGCCCAGCTCGGCCAGGCGGCCAAGGTCGGTCACCTGGCCGTCGATGGGGGTATAGTCCACCTTAAAGTCGCCGGTATGCACGATGGTGCCGATGGGCGTGTGGATCGCCAGCGCGCAGGCGTCGGTGATCGAGTGGTTGACGTGGATAAACTCCACCGCAAACTTACCGGCCTCTACCACATACCCGGGCTTGACGACGTTCAGCTGAATGTCGTTGACGCGGTGCTCCTTGAGCTTGTGTTCAATCAGCGCCAGCGTCAGCCGCGTGCCGTACACCGGCGCGGGCAGTTGCTTCAGAATGTAGGGGGAGGCGCCGATGTGATCCTCATGCCCGTGGGTGATGAAGTAGGCGCGGATACGGGATGCGTTCTTGGTCAGGTAGGTTGCGTCGGGGATCACCAGGTCCACGCCGGGCATGTCCTCCCGGGGAAAAAGCGACCCCATGTCGACGACGATGATGTCGTCTTCGTATTCAAATACCGTCATGTTCTTGCCGATTTCGCCCATTCCGCCGAGGGAGATAATGCGCAGCTTCGGCCCTGCGCTCTTGTTCTTTCCAGATTTCGATGCCATGTTGGCCTCCTTATGGTCTCTTTATGTACGCAAAAACAAGGACTCCTGTCGGGAATCCTGAAAGCATCGAATCCCGCCGTGCGACCCCACCCCAGGAGGGCGGCAACGTGCGACGCACGGACAATGGATTCTAGTTTTCGGTCGCGCCGGATTACGTCGTACCAAATGCGAAGGGGCGTCCGCAGACGCCCCTTCGCATTTGACTCCTGCAATCTACGATTCAAGTATACCACATTTTCACGCAGATAGCACAGCTTGGCAAATGTTTAACCTTTGCAGATGGTGTCAGGCAAGGTGTTTGTCCAGCATCTGTTGGAAGGCGGCTTTGCTGCGCGCGCCGACAACTCGCTCCAACTCCACGCCATCCTTGAACAGAACCAGCGTGGGGATGCTCATCACGCGGTAGGTCATCGCAGCCTCGGGCTGTTCGTCGATGTTGAGCTTGCCGATGGTGATCTTTCCCTGATTTTCTTCGGCGAGCTCCTCAACAATCGGGGCGATCATGCGGCATGGGCCGCACCAAGACGCCCAGAAGTCGACGAGGGTCAAACCGCCGAGGCTCTCAGGCCGGAGATCGCCGGATGTAAGCGTCTTGACGAGCGGGCTGGACATTGAAAATTCCTCCTCCATTTGTGTGCCCGCGGAGCGGGCATGAAACTCCTGTTAATTCGTAGTACTATATTACCCGGCGGAGGGGAAGTTGAATCAGCGCGGCGGATCAGGGCATCGAAAACCCACCGGTTTTTCGCAGAGGCGTTTTACCGCCTTCTCTTGCGGCCCCTCTGGACTTGCGGGCTGCACTGCCGGAAGGCACGGACAACGCCACCGGCATGCTGCCGGTGGCGTCAAGGCATCGAAAAAACCTACGGATTTTTCGATGCGAAGGAAGAAATCCTGCGTTCGCCTGAAATCCTCACGGATTTCCGGGCTGCGCACTGACCAAAGGTATGGATAGCGCCACCAGTGTGAGCACTGGTGGCGCTATCCCGTTCCCGGCGTACACGCCGCCGGGAACGATTGAAATCCTACGGGGACTTTGTCGATGGTCTGACGCCACCGACATGATGCCGGTGGCGTTCGTCCTGCTTGGTTACTCCTTTTCTTCCGGAACGATGGCGATGGCAAGGGCGTCCAGCTGCTCCTGCTTGACATCACAGGGGGTTTCCATCATCAGGCAGTTGGCGTTCTGCGCCTTGGGGAAGGCGATCACGTCCCGCAGGCTGTCGTTGCCCGTCAGGATCATCGTAAGGCGGTCGATGCCGAAGGCAAAACCGCCGTGGGGCGGCGTGCCGTACTTAAACGCCTCCAGAAGGAAGCCGAACCGGTGCTGCGCCTCCTCGTCGTTGACGCCGATCAGGCGGAACATGCGCTTTTGCAGCGCCGGGTCGTGAATGCGGATGGAACCGGAGCCCATCTCGATGCCGTTGTAGACCAGGTCGTAGGCCTTGGCGCGGACTCGGCCGGGGTCGGTCTCCATGAGCGGCTCGTCTTCGTCCATGGCGCTGGTGAACGGGTGGTGCATCGCGACAAACCGGTTGTCCTCTTCGTCATACTCGAGGAGCGGGAACTCGGTGACCCAGAACAGGTCGTCCTTGGATTTGTCGATCAGGCCATGCCGACGGGCGATTTCCTTGCGCAGTTCGCCCAGCGCCTGGAACACCACGGAATTCTTGTCCGCCACGAAGAACAGCGCGTCGCCCTTTTTGGCGCCCATCTTTTCGAGGAGCTTTCCCGCAAACGGCTCCGTCAGGAACTTTGTGAAGGAAGAGCGCATGCCGTCTTCGCCCAGGGCGATCCAGGCCAACCCCTTGGCGCGGTAGGTTTTCGCGAATTCGCCCAGGCTGTCGATTTCCTTGCGGCTCATCGCATGGGCAAGCCCCTTCGCGTTGATGCCGCGGACGCTTCCGGCGGCGATGGCGTTCTCAAACACGCCAAAGCCCGAACCCTCGCAGACATCGGACACGTCGACGAGCTCCAGGCCGAAGCGGCGGTCGGGCTTGTCGGAGCCGTAGCGCTCCATCGCCTCCCGCCAGGTCATGCGGGGGAGGGGAAGGGCGAGCGAATGGCCGCGAACAGCTTCGAACACGGCATTGAAGGCGCCTTCCACCACGCCCTGCACGTCCTCGGGTTCGACAAAGCTCATCTCAATGTCGCACTGGGTGAACTCCGGCTGCCGGTCGGCGCGGCTGTCCTCATCGCGGAAGCAGCGCGCCATCTGGTAGTATTTGTCAAAGCCCGCCAGCATCAGAAGCTGCTTGTAGATCTGCGGTGACTGGGGCAGTGCGTAGAATTCTCCATGGTGCAGCCTGGACGGCACCAGAAAGTCCCGCGCGCCCTCCGGCGTGGATTTGGTGAGAATCGGGGTCTCCACGTCGGTGAAGCCGACATCATCCAGAAATCTGCGGATGGAAGACTGAATTTTGCCTCGCAGCCGCATCGTCGCCTGCAGCGACGGTCGGCGAAGGTCGAGATAGCGGTATTTGAGCCGAACCAGCTCGTTTTCCTTGGCGTTGTCGTCAATGTAGATGGGCGGGGTTTCGCTTTTGTTGAGCAGCTGACAGGCCTTGACCACGACCTCGACATCGCCGTTTGGCATCTTGTCGTTGACGGCCTCCG
>JAEZTD010000004.1 GCA_023443705.1 Bacillota bacterium
GCCGGCCTCTTGGTTCGCCGTTCTTCCTATCCCTTGACGGCGCCCGCCGTCAGGCCCTTGATGAACTGCTTGGACATCGTCAGGTACAGGATGATGACCGGCAACGCAGAGAGCGAAAGAATCGCGAGGAGCTTCGGCCAGTCTGTGGTGTACTGCCCCTGCAGTTTCGTCACCGCGAGGAGCACCGTCTTCTGGCTTTCGAGGTTTATAAAGATCAGCGGAAACCACAGATCGTTCCAGATGGGCACGAGGTTGTAGATGGCCACCGTCGCAAGCGCGGGGCGGATCAGCGGCAGCACGATCTTCCAGTAGATCTTGAAGCGCCCCGCGCCGTCCATGTAGCCCGCCTCGTACAGTTCGCCCGGAAGCCCGCGGATGAACTCCGTCAGAATGAAGACCGCCGTTGGAATGCCCATGGCGGTGTACACGGGGAACAGGCTCCAGAGGCTGTTCAGAAGCCCGAAGACCTTCATCATCTCGAGGAGGCGGATGGTGGCGATCTTGATGGGCAGCATCATGCCGATGATGATGGCAAAGTAGACCGCGCCGGAGACCTTCGTGCGCCAGTGGGCGAGGGCGTAGGCGCACAGGGAGCCGAGCAGCAGGATCAGAAACAGCGAGCCCACCACCACCACAAAGCTGTTGCGGAAGTAATTGAAGAAGTTGCTGTCCGCCATGACCGAGCGGTAGTTTTCAAGCGTCCAATTGCCCGGAACGCCGAAGGGGTTGCCGTAGATTTCCTTTTTGTTTTTCAGCGTGTTGATGAGGAGGATCCACACCGGGAACATCGCGATCAGGGACCATACCGAAAGCAGGATGTGTGAGGGAATGTGCAGGTTTGCGACGCGCATGGACCTGTACTTCGCATTTTTTTTCATGTCATTCCCTCCCCTGCGTCAGTTTTAGTGTTGGAATGACGCCCATAAGGAGCATCGCAAAGACCGTGGTGGCGATGGCCGCGCCCACGCCGGGCTCCGGGATGCCGACGGGGTGCTGCCCCGCGACGCCGTAGCGGTAGAAGAGCGTGCCGATGAGGTCGGTGGTGTAGTCGGGCGCGCCGTCGGCGGTCTCCATCGAGTACACCGCGTCAAAGGCGTTGAAGTTGGCCACGAAGGTGAGGATCGCGATCATGCCCACCACCGGCATGATCAGCGGCAGCTTGATGCGAACGAACTGCTGCCAGGAGGAAGCGCCCTCGATGGACGCGGCCTCGATCAAATCGTCCGAGATGCCCTGAAAGCCCGCGACGAACATCATCGTCGGGATGCCGACCCACTGCCACACCGACACCAGCGAAACCACCGGCAGCGCGGTCGACGTATCGCCCAGCCAGGAGCGGACGAGAAAGCCCAGGCCCATCTTCTTCAGCGTCGCGCCCGCCCAGATGGGGTTGAGCATCAGCTTGAAAAGATAGCCCGTGACCAATACCGCGATGGTGCAGGGGATGAAGATGACCGCCTGATAAAAACTGCGGCCACGCATCGTGCGGTTGGTTAAAATCACCGCGAAGAGGATGCCCAGCGCGTTTTGAAGCAGCATGTGAAACGCGAAGAAAACCCAGGTGTTTTTGAAGGCGTTCCAGAACCTGAGCGAGACCACCGGATCGGTGAACAGCCGCACGTAGTTGGCGAAGCCGACAAATTCGCGCCCGCCAGTCGTGCCCGAGTAGAGCGACAGCCGCACGGAGTCCACCAGCGGATACGCCATGAAGATGAGATAGACCATCAGCGCGGGCAGCACATATCGCATCCAGTACCCGCCGCCGGGGCTGATGCTGCCACCGCCCCGCCCGAGCGCCGTTCGCGGTTTTGCGGACATGGGGTTCCCTCCCATCCGGTAATACCAAGTAGGAATATTAATTCTTCCAAAGGGCCGAGAGATTTTCGATTGAGAACAAGGAGCCGGAGCGAGGAAACCCTTCGGGATACGCCTTCGGCGTGAAATGCAGCACTATTTTGAGCGGAAGGCGACACAGTTCTCGGCGAAAAGTTCCGGTCCGACGATGGATTAATGTTTAGGATTGGTATAAAGTAAAACGGAACAGGCGCAAAAGGCAGCGCGCCACGCCCTGCCCAGCCCGTCCGCAGGCTCACACCCTTCAATCGCGCCGCGTGGAAATCCCGAAGAATTTCAGGCGCATGAAGGGTTTCTCCCTTTGAACCGCGCCCGGTGCTTTGCACCGGGCGCGGTCGTCCGCCGGCATCGCTCGGCTCGGCGGGAGCGGGCTGTCTACGCCTGAAGCGCCGTGAGGACGTCCGCAGCGGCGGCGGGGGTGGTCTCCCCGCGGCAGATGGCGTTGAGCTGCTCAACCATCGGGGTGTAGTAGTCCATCATCTTCGGCCAGATGAAGCGGGCGTCCAAGGTCTTGCCCTGGTTCAGCGCCAGGATCTCGGTCACGCGCTCGTTCTGGAAGGTGATGGGGGCGTTGATCATCGGGAAGAAGCCGGCGGGCAGGTAGTCCGCCGTGGTCTGCGCGCCTTCCGGCGTGGCCAGCCAGGCGAGGAACGCCTTGACTTCCTCGGGGTGCTTGGTGGCGGTGTTGCCGGTGATGCCCATGTCGGGGTGGAAGCACACGCCGGGGTTCTTGCCTTCCGGCGCGGGGAACGCCATGGTGCCCCAGTCGATTTCGTAATCGTCGTTCAGCGGGCCGCAGCTCCAGGAGCCGTCAATCAGCATCGCGGCGTTGCCCATGCCGAAGAAGATGTTGGCGTTGTCGTTGTCGATGGACTCAAAGCCCTCCGGCAGGAACGGCACGAGCTGCGCAAAGTCCTCGAGGATCTCGACGAACTGCGGGTCGTTGAACTTCTTCTCCTTGGTCTCGTAGGCAACGCGCTCCTCGGCGGTGATGTAGTTCGGGATCATGCCCAGAAGCACGCACTCGAGAATGTCCCAGTTCGAGGCGATGCCGTTGGCGAACACGGTGACGCCCGCATCCTTCAGCTTCTGGCACATGGCGATGAACTCTTCCCATGTCTTGGGGAGCTCGGTGATGCCGTTGGCGGCGAAGATTTCCTTATTATAGTAGATGGGCTGAGAGACGGCGGCGAAGGGCACCGCGAAGAGCTTGCCGTCCGCGGCGGTCCAGGGCTCAAGGCTGGTGGCGGCGAAGTTCTCCTTCACGCCCGGGATTTCCGAGCAGTCCATGGAGAAGCCGGCCGTGTACAGTTCCTCGCCGGTGGCGTAGGAGCGGGCATAGTACAGGTCCGGGCCGGTGCCGGAGTCAAGCTGCATGCGCAAAACCGAATTGTACTGGGAGGACTGGGTGGGCTCGAACACAATGGTGACCCCGGTCAGTTCCTTGTACTTGGCGAGCAGCGCTTCCACCATCGCGGCGTCGGTGTTGCGCCAGGAACCCATGGTCAGCGTGACGCCCTCGGCGAAAGTGCTGAGCGGCGCGACCGCCAGCAGGGCAACCAGAAGGAATGCGATCAGCTTTTTCATGGATACGTCCCCTTTCAAGAATGATTGATATCCACAACGCGCAAGCGCGGGTATCCCAAGGTACCCGAAGGCCCGATCCGTCCCCGTTTGGGAACAATGAAAAAAAGCGTTGCGCCGGCGCCGTAGCGGCCTGCGCAACGCCGCGCTAGCTTAAACAATATGTTTCATCGCAAAATAATATTATCACGACGACGGCAAACTTGCAAGCGATATTTTTGGCGTTCTGCGGTATTCACAGGGAACGCGTAACCACGCCGCAGCGCTGAGCGCCGGTTTCGGCCGGGTTCTCTCCTTTGCTCCGGCTAATTAATTTTAGGCTGAAATTTTTATTGCACCCCCATTCGGACTGTGCTATGATAAACACATGAAGCCACTGGCGGGGAGGGGGCTTGGGGCATGGCATGGGTACCAAACCAGCTGTACGTGAAACGGAAAAATACGCTGATGGTTCTGGATTTGATCGCGCAGAGCGAGTCCGTCTCCCGCACACAGCTCTCAGACATGACGGCGTTAAGCCCCGCCAGCGTCACCCGCATCGCAGGCGAACTGATCTCGCTGGGGCTCGTCCGGGAGGAAGGCACCTTCGACCGGGCGCAGCGCGGCCGCAAGGCGCGCATCCTTCGGACGAACGCCGGAGGCCTGTACGCACTGGGCATTTGCGCGGAGGAAAACAGGCTCCTCTTCTCGCTGACCGACTTTCACAACAATTTTCTCTATAAGGCCGAGCAAACCCTCGACCCCTGCGTCCCGGCCACGCCTGCGTCTCTGGCGGCCCTTTCCGGGAAGCTGCTTCGCGGGATTATTCCAACGCTTGTCGGGGACTGGTCCCGCATCCGGGCGGCGGGCGTCAGCGTGCCCGGCTATGTGGACAACGCCCGGGGCGTGGTCATCCGGTCCGACCAGATGGGCTGGGCGGACGAGGACCTGCGGGGCCCCTTTGAGGGGGCGCTGGGCATGCCGGTGTTCGTCGAGAACGACGCAAAGGCCTGCCTCGTGGGTGAGCAGGCGCGGCTTGGTATCCGCCAGGAGGACACCGCCTACCTCCTGATCGGCGCCGGCGTGGGCCTCGCGGTCATGATGGGCGGCAAACTCATCCGCGGCCACCGCAACATGGCCGGCGAGATCGAGCACCTGAACCTGATGCCCGGCCTTTTGCCCGAGGATGTGCTGCAGGCGCACCTTGCGGAGCGGGGCATCCTCAAAAGCGCGCAGATCGCCTCGCCCTCCGTGCGCACACTGGACGATTTGATGATCGCCTACCGCCAGAACGCCGGTTTCGCGCGCATTCTGGTGGAGGACGTTCTGCAATACCTTCGGCTGGTGCTTTCTATGATCGACAGCTTTTACGACCCCCGGCGCGTCGTCCTGGGCGGCGACATCCCCCGCAAGCTGCACGAGGCCCTCGGCCCGCTGTACCGCGACCCGCGGCTCCTTGTCGGCGGCGATTACGAGGCGGCTTGCATGTTGGGCGCGTCCATCGGCGCGATCAACCGCGCGCTGGAGCTGCTTCTGTCGGAACCGGACCCTTCAAGGGATTGATTGCGTCTATCCTGCGCTTCCATCATCTTCCAAACCCCGCGCACTATGCTTTCTTTTCCGGCGATACAGCCGCCGTTTCCCATCCCTTCCCGCGTCGTCCCTTCCAACCGTTCCCGGCGGCGTGTACGCCGGAAACGCGTTTGTCCCACCAGTTCAGACAACTGGTGGGACAAACATTTCCTTCAGTCAGTGTGCCGCCCGAAAGCCCGAAGGGCTTCAGGCGAGCGCAGAACCTCGTTCCCTCGCGCCGAAAGACGCCTGAGCGGATTTCGTCGCAATCCTTACGCTCTCTGTCCCTTCTCCGTGAAGAAGTTCAGCACCATGACCACGAGCAGCACGCCGCCCCAGATCAGCGGGATGAAGAAGGGGTTGATTTCCGAAAAGCGGTTGAGGCCGGAGGACAGGATCTGGAGCACCAGGATCGCGAGCAGCACGCCCGACAGCTTGCCCTTGCCGCCGGAGGGGCTGACGCCGCCCAGCACCACGATCAGCACGCACTGCAGCGTGTACACCGTGCCGTAGTCCGCCCGGGCTGAGTTGTAGTTGGCCAGCATGATGAGGCCGCCTAGCGCCGCGCATACGCCGGAGAGCATGTAGGTCTTCATCAAAAGCCGGTCGTTTTTGAGGCCGCTGAAGCGCGCCGCCTTCTCGCTGGTGCCCAGCATGTACAGCTTCGGCCCGTAGGTAGTGCGGGACAGGAGGAAGCCCACGAAAGCCGCCACCACGGCGAATACCAGAAGCTGCGTCGGGATGACGCCGAAGATCTTTCCGGCCATCAGCTCGGAATAGGCCATCGGCAGCTTGGAAACCGCCTTGCCCTTCGTCAGAACGATCGCGATGCCGCTGAACAATTCATAGCTGCCCAGGGTCGCGAGAATCGGCGGAATCTTCACCTTCGAAACCAGAAATCCGTTGAACGCGCCGGCGGCGGCGCCCACCAATATGCCCACGAGGATCGTCAGCGGAATGCCGTAGCCGGGCAATTCGCCTTCACCGGCCAGCGCCTTCAAAAGCAATCCCGACGTGATGGCGGCGAAGTTGGCGACGCCCACCACCGAAAGGTCGATGCCGCCGGTAATCATGCAAAGCGTCACGCCCAGCGCCATCAGCCCGAATTCGGGAAACTGCGCGCCCATCGTCTGGAACGAGATGGGGGTGAAAAACTTGTTGAATTTGAAAATCGCCATAAAAACGAGCCATGCGACCGCCAGCACGGCGAGCCGAACGATGTGTACATCGCCGCGGAAGCGCTTTTGAATGCCGTTCATCGCGCCACCCCCTTCAGCGTGCGCCGCGCGCCGGCGCGGGTCACCTGCAGCGCGCTGACGCCGGTGCCGATGATGATCAGAAGGCCGACCGCAAAACCCTGCCAGAAAGTCGGAATGCCCAGGAGGATCATCGAGTTCTGCACGATCACAATGAGGATCGTGCCCAGCATGCAGCCGGTCAGCGACCCCGCGCCGCCGGTGATGGCGGTGCCGCCCAGCACGACGCCGGCGATGATCATCATCTCCATGCCCAGCATGTTGGTCGGGTGGCACTGGCCCATCATG
>JAEZTD010000005.1 GCA_023443705.1 Bacillota bacterium
GAATTTGGCATCATCTTGGCGCTGACCTAGGGCGGCCCGGGCAATACGCTGATGAATCTGTCGCTGACGGGCTACCTGTCCGGCTTTTGGTACCAAAGCCTTGGCAAGGCGCTGCCGTACCTCCTGGTCCTCTGGTGCATCGTATACGTGAGCGCGCGCTTCATCGTCAAGCGCCAGCGCCAGCTCACCAAGCAGGCAGCGGGCCGGGACTGACGTAAAAGGGGGAGACGAGCGATGGATCGAAACATTCAGATGGAAAAGGCGCAGGGCAGGCAATCCTTTCGAAGCATGAACGCCGCGCTGTCCTTCATCGGCCGAAACCTGGCGCTACTCGTTTTCGCAATCTTTGCGCTGTTCCCGATCCTGTGGATGATCGTATGCACCTTCAAATCCGACGCGGAGATGTACACCACGGTGTTCCATTTTACGCCGACGATGAGCAACTATGAAGCGGTGCTGGTGGGAACGGACTACATCAAGGCGTTCTGGCAAAACCTGGTGGTGGCCGGCGGGGCGGTGCTTTTGACCATCGTGGCAGGCGTACCGGCGGCGTACGGGCTCGCCCGGTACAACTTCAAGAACAAAGAGGACATCGCCTTTCAGATCCTGTCGTTCAAGTTCGCGCCGGAAATCCTGGTGATCCTGCCGGTGTTCCTGATTTTCCAGCAGGTCGGCCTGTACGACACCTACTTCGGGCTGATCTGGGTCTACCAGCTGATCACCATGCCCCTTCTCATCTGGGTGGTGCGCGGCTATTTTGAGGACATCTCGGTGGAGATCGAACAGGCGGCGCAGCTGGACGGCTACCGCTGGTGGGAGATCTTCCTGAAGATCCTGCTTCCGCTGATCAAGCCCGGCCTGGTGGCCTCCGGCCTTCTGGCGTTCATCTTCGCGTGGAACAGCTTCACCTTCCCGCTGATCCTGTCGGGCTTCAGCATCCAGACGATTACGATAACGTCGCTGCGCTACATCGCATCCGATTCAGTGCACTACGGGCAGGTAGCCGTGGCGGCGCTGGTGGCCATCACGCCGGAGATCATTGCCGCGCTGTTCATCCAGAAGCACCTGGTGCGCGGCCTGAGCTTTGGCGCTGTAAAGGGGTAGGCATATGGCGAGCATTGAAATGATCGGCGTAACCAAGCGCTATGACAAAAAGACCGCTATCGACGGCTTGTCGCTCAGCGTGAAGGACAACGAGTTCCTCGTGCTGTTCGGACCGGCCGGCGCGGGCAAGACCACGACGCTCAAGTGCATCGCGGGCGTGGAGTTTCCCCAGGAGGGCCTGATCAAGATCGGCGACAAAATCGTCAACCTGGTGGAACCGGCAAACCGCAATGTGTCGATGGTTTTTGAAAACTACGCGCTGTATCCGCACCTGAGCGTGTACGACAACATGGCCTCTCCGCTGCGCTCGCGCCTTTACCGGAAGGATGAGGCATCCATCCGCCGCGCCATTGACAAGGTGGCGAAGCTGATGAAAATCGACCAGCTGTATGAGCGCAAGCCGAGCCAGCTGTCCAACGGCCAGCGTCAGCGCGTCGCCATCGGCCGGTGCCTGGTTCGCGAGCCCAACGTGTTCCTGATGGATGAGCCGCTGGCGCATCTGGACGCAAAGCTCAAACACACCATGCGCGCCGAGCTCAAGGAAATGCAGTCGGAATTCAACACAACCACCATCTATGTGACCCACGACTACATGGAAGCGATGAGCCTGGCCGACCGCATCGCGGTACTCGACCAAGGGAAGCTTGTGCAGCTGGGCACCGCGCTTGAGATGTACTATACCCCGGGCAGCGAATTCGTCGCGAAGCTGTTTGGCGAGCCGGAGATGAACATCCTGCCGGCCGAATACGCGGTGGAGGGCGGAACGGGCACGATCCATACGGACATTGGCCTGTCCTTCCCGGTGGAAGCGGACGTGAAAAAGGCGCTGGACGGCGCACCCGGTGCCGAACTGAACGTGGCGGTCCGGGGCAGTGACATCCACTTCTCCTTCGAGCCCATGGCCGACTGCCTGCAGGGCACGGTCTACGCCAACGAGCCCATCGGCAACAAGGTGATCATGACCGTCTCGGTCGGCGGGCGGCTGATCCGCCTCGTGGCGCCCAATGATACGCGCGCGCTCCTAGATCAGAAGGTCTACATCCGTTGGAACACGCACAGCGTGCTCTACTTCAACCGGACAGATCAGAAGTTCATCACCCGGCACGACGTGGAAGGCGTGACCCAATACGCGGGCCAGGCAAAAGGAGGTCGCGTCTGATGGCTCAACTGACGCTGAAAAACGTATTCAAGCGATACGACAACACCGGCAAAGCCCGCTGGAAGCAGAACGACTACGCCGTGAACGACCTGTCGTTCACCTGTCAGGACGGAGAGTTTGTCGGCATACTGGGGCCGTCGGGCTGCGGAAAATCCACCACGCTTCGCATGGTCGCAGGCCTCGAGACGATCACCGCGGGCGAAATGTTCATCGGTGACGTGCGCATCAACAACCTCCTGCCCAAAGACCGGAACATCGGGCTGGCCTTTGAGGACTACGCGCTGTATCCGCCGCTGACGGTGTACGACAACCTGGCGTTCAACCTCAGGGCCAAGAATGTGCCGCCGGACGAGATCCGCAAGGCCATCGACCGGATTGCGCCGCTATTGGAGGTGCGGGACCTTCTGGACATGAAGCCGCTGGCGCTCTCCGGCGGGCAGAAGCAGCGGGTGAACATCGCGCGCGCCATCGTCCGCAGGCCCGGCCTTCTCTTGCTGGACGAGCCGCTGTCCCACCTGGACGGAAAGATGCGCCAGCAGCTGCGCTACCAGATCAAGCGCATGCACCACGAAATCAAGTGCACCACCATCATCGTCACCCACGACCAAATGGAGGCCATGAGCCTGGCGGACCGCATCGTGATCATGGATCAGGGCAGGCTGCAGCAGATTGGCACGCCGCTGGAGGTCTACGATAACCCGGCGAATGTCTTCGTCGCGGGGTTCATCGGGGAGCCGCCGATGAACCTGCTCGGCGCGGTCATCGACAAGAGCCCCGGTGGCTATGTGTTCACCTTCCCCGGCAGCAATCTGAGAATCGGCGTGCCGGAGCGGTATGAATCGGTGGTGCGCGCCGGTATGCGGCTGACGCTGGGCGTCCGGCCGGTGGATGTGATCCTCGAGCGCGGAGAGGACGACCCGGGCACGCCCATTCCGGTGGCGGTGTATGAAAACCTGGGCGACGAGCGGCGCGTGGGCGTCCGGGTGGGGGACAGCCTCCTCAACCTGACAACCGT
>JAEZTD010000049.1 GCA_023443705.1 Bacillota bacterium
GCCCATCACCTTTTGATCTGGCATGGCCGCCGCTGTTGCGCGGCCAGAAAGCCTGCCTGCGACCGTTGCCCGCTGAAGGACGGGCTGTGTGAATACGTGAAAAACGGGCAATAATTACCGAAGAATGGTTTAAGGAGCAATACATGGCGCTTTTTGTGGATGTGGTATCCATCGAATGCAAGGCGGGGGATGGCGGCAACGGCTGTGTCTCCTTCCATCGCGAGAAGTTCGTGCAGCAGGGCGGCCCTGACGGCGGAGACGGCGGCAGGGGCGGCGACGTCGCGTTTGTCGCCACAGAGCGCATGAACACGCTGATGGATTTTCGCTACAAGCACTTTTTTCAGGCGGAAAACGGATCGGATGGCTCTGCCGCTCGCTGTAAGGGCAAGGCGGGGGCGTCTGTAGACATTCAGGTGCCCTGCGGCACCATCGTCCGCGACAAGGAAACGGGCCGCGTGGTCGCCGACCTCTTCAAGGATGGCGAGCGGCGGGTGGTTCTGAAAGGCGGCAACGGTGGACATGGCAACGCGCGATTCGCGACGCCCACCCGCCAGGCGCCGAACTTTGCCAAGCCTGGTGAACGCACAAAGCCCAGGCAATTCCAGCTCGAACTCAAGTCCATCGCGGACGTTGGCCTCGTGGGCTTTCCCAACGTTGGCAAATCCACCATGCTGTCGGTTTTGACCGCTGCGAAGCCGAAAATCGCAAACTATCATTTCACCACGCTTCAGCCCAATTTGGGCATTGCGCGGCAGGATGATTATTCCTTCGTGCTGGCGGACATCCCCGGTCTTGTCGAAGGCGCCGCCGAGGGCGTGGGCCTGGGGCACGATTTTTTGCGGCACGTCGAGCGGACCCGAATGCTGATCCATGTGCTGGACATCTCCGGCAGCGAAGGCCGTGACCCCCTGGCCGATTACGACGCGATCATGCAGGAACTCAAGCAGTACGGCGATCTTTCCAACCGCCCAATGCTGGTGGCCGCCAACAAGACCGATCTGCCGGGCAGCGAGGAAAACCTCGAAAGGCTTCGGGAAAAGCTGGGCGACTCCATCCGGGTATTCCCGGTTTCCGCGGCCACCCACAAGGGCTTCGAAGGGCTGATGCGCGAGGTGGTAAAGCTGCTCAAGGCATTGCCGCCGGCGCAACCTTTCCTGGAAGAGGATCTCTTCGAGGTGCCGGAACTGGAGCCCTTCACCATCCGAAACGTAAACGGCGTGTACGTGCTGTCCGGACCTTCGGTGGAGCGGCTGGTCAACTCGGTCAATTTCTCCGACGAGCAATCCCTGAACTGGTTCCACAAGACGCTTCGCCGCTGGGGCATCATCGACGCTCTCCGCGAGGCGGGCGCCGGCGAGGGCGACACGGTTTCCATAGACGACATGCAATTCGACTTTGTCGAATAGGAGGAAAAACAGATGACGACCAAACAGCGCGCTGCGCTGCGCGCGATGGCCAATCCGCTGGATGCCGTCCTGCACATCGGGAAGGAAGGCATCGGGGATACACTGATCAAGCAGGCTTGGGATGCGTTGGAAGCGCGCGAACTCATCAAGGTAACGGTGCAGAAGAACGCGCCCTTTGCGGACGCAAAAGAGGCCTGCCAGGCGCTGTGCGAGCGCGTCCATGCGGAGCCCATTCAGGTGATTGGCTCCAAGTTTGTGATCTACCGAAAAGCGAGGGAGCCCAAGATCGACCTGAACGCTCTCTGATTTCAAGCCGACGAGAAAAGCGCGCCCACTAATGGTGCGCTTTTTTGCGTAGGCTTTGTCGGACGGATTAAAAGATCGGCTTCTGCTCTAGTACCGGGAGTGGCGTGGGGGTGGGCTGAGGTTCGCCGAGCCAGTCAAACAATGGGTTCGTCTGGACAACCGATACCAATTGAGAGCGCTCGCCTTCCAGAAGCACGCCTTCCCGGAACAGCGTTTCGTTGACTGGTTGTACATAGTACTGGAGATTTCCGCCCACCACGCCATCCACAAATTCCAGGAGGTCCCCCGGCTGTCCGCGCAGTTCCGCGACAACGTTTTCCAGCCCGTTCTGCACGCGGTATATTCGATAGAGTACATTCTCCTGCACCGCAGTAAAGGAGAGCCTCGGGCGGTAGCCCGAATCCAGGCGCACGTCAAGATTATACACCGCGGTCGGCTTTTTCCAGACTGGAGAGACTTCGGTCGGTACTTGCGAGATGGGGAAAACTTCGTCCGACGTAAAGGACTTGGGCGTGTAGAGACTTGGAAGCACCGGCCGCCCGAGGGCGAGAAGGCTCTCTTTATCGATCAGCGCGCGCGCCAGCGTCTTGGGCATGGGAAATTCTCCGGCATTGGCGCGTACCGCGTTTCGTTTGAGGTATTCAGCCGCCAACTTGGCAGGCCTGTTGCTTCCGCCTTCGGAATTGTCAAGCCGGTGAGCTTTGTCGGGCTTGTCAAAGCCCATCCACACCGAGACGCACACGTTTTTTGTATAGGCCACGGTCCACGCATCCCGGTTGCCGGATTCGTCAAAGCCCACCGTGCCGGTCTTTCCAGCCACCGGGAAATTCACCGCCGCCAGCGCCCTTGCGCTTCCGGTGGTGGCCGCGGTTCTCAGCATGTCCGTAATCATGTAGGCGCTCTCTGGCTTCATCACCTGTGTTTTTTCCACCCAATATTCATAAACCGTCTGACCTGTGGCGTCTGTGATCTTCCGGATCAGGTGGGGAGCAATGCCTTCGCCCCCGTTGGCCAGCGGTGCGTAGGCACCACAAAGCGCCATTGGCGAGACGCCGTCCGTAAGCGAGCCCAGAGCGAGGGAAAGGTTCTGATCTTGATCGCTCAAGGCGAGGCCCGCTCGCTGGGCGTACGTTCGGGCAGATTCAACATCGATTTTTGTCAGCAGATCCACCGACGCAACGTTGAGCGACTTTGAAAGCGCCTCGCGCAGCGTAACCACGCCGTAATACCGCCCGCCCGCATTTCTGGGGGCGTAACTGCCAAAGGTGCGCTGCGTGTCGTCCACCAGCGTCGTGGGCAGCATGTCGTAACGGTCCACTGCCGCGGCGTATACCGATACAGGCTTGAACGCCGAACCTGGCTGCCGCTTCATCTCGGTGGCCCGGTTGAGCCCCCGCCGCACATCGTAGCTTCGCCCGCCAATGAGCGCCAGCACCTCGCCGCTCTTTGGGTCAAGGGCCACCAGCGCCGACTGCGCCCTTTCCCCGTCTGCCGCGTCCTCCGGGAACCGGGAGGCGTCCTGATAGAGCTTCTGCGCGCTCTCCTGCATGCTCCTGTCCAGCGCGGTATAAATCGTGTATCCGCCGGAGAGCAGCGCTTCGGTGTCGATGCCGAGCGCGCGGCAGGCTTCGGCGACCGTCTGGTCGGTATACCATGTGAACTTGGTGTCGTCCTCTCCATCCTCCCTGAGTACCACCGCCTCGTCGGCTGCCTGATCGGCCTCATTCTGGGAGATGAAGCCGTTTTCAACCATCGAAGCAAGCACCAGCTTTCTGCGCTTCAGGGCGTTGTCCAGATGAAGATGCGGCGCGTATTGCGTCGGAGATTTTAGGACACCC
This sequence comes from Bacillota bacterium, assembly GCA_023443705.1. GTDB lineage: Bacteria > Bacillota > Clostridia > Christensenellales > Aristaeellaceae > JAEZHK01. Next base: position 3,551 of record JAEZTD010000049.1, read on the forward strand.
GCCAGCAGCGCGCCCTGTCCGAGGGTCAGTTTTGATGCGGGAATGTCAAAATACGCCTTCGCCGCTGCCTCAATGCCATATGCGCCCTTTCCAAAGTAGACGGTGTTCAGATACATCTCGAGGATTTGCTTTTTGGTAGCCAGCCTCTCAAGCTGCAGCGCGAGCAAAGCCTCCTGCAGCTTCCGGGAGATGGTCTTCTCGCTGGTCAGGTGTGTCAGCTTGATGAGCTGTTGGGTAATGGTGCTGGCACCCTGGGCGTATTCACCTTCCTTGAGATTTTTGAGCAGAGCGCCGCCGATGCGGACGAAGTCGACCCCATGGTGATTATAAAACCGAGCGTCCTCCGCCGCAAGAAATGCGTATTGAACTTTGGTCGGTATTTTGTCGATCGCTATCACAATGCGCTTCCCGGAACCGGAGACGAAGACCGCCTCCCGGTCTTTCGCGTCCAGAATCCGCGTACTCTGGGCATAAGTATGCAGTTTTTCCATGTCAAGAGGCTTCCAGGAGCCTATGTCCAGCACAAAAACCAGCGCCACAAGCGCCGCAAGCATGACAACACCGGTTATGATAAGAACTTTTTTCTTTATTGCTTCGCCTCGCACAAACCTGGGTCTAGTATGCCCAAAACGCTTGTCCTTATTACCAGAACATGACGCTGGACGCGCTTTGTCATCGTCTGTATAATGAAACTATCAACGCAAGGAGGTTGAACGGATTGAAACAGACCGAAGTCGGATACCTGATCCTGCTTGCGATCATCCTTGCGGTTTCGTTTGGATTCAGATTGCGGCAGCGGGAGCCAATCCGGCGCATGG
>JAEZTD010000131.1 GCA_023443705.1 Bacillota bacterium
CCTGCCGCCATCGCGGTGGCACAGACGCTGGCGGACAGAGGGCGAAAGGTGCGGCTTACGGTGGTGGGGCAGCCGATCGATCGGGCGGTGGTGGAAGCCGCGCGGAAATCGGAGCTGGTCGAGCTCCTGCCGCCCCGGCCGATGGCGGAATTGATGCCGCTGTACCGTGCTGCGGACGTTTTTCTGCTGCCGTCCGGCCGGGAGACCTTCGGCCTCGTGTACGCGGAGGCGCTCAGCCAGGGGCTCCCCGTGCTCTACACCCGGGGGCAGGGCTTTGACGGCCAGTTTCCGGACGGGGAAGTGGGCTTCGCCATCGACCCGAACGACCCGAACGACACCGTGAGCGCCGTGGAGCGCATCCTAAAGGAGTATGCCAGTTTCAGCGCCGCGGCTGTCCAAGGCAGCAAAAAATTTGACTGGAACGCGATCGCCCAGACCTATCAGACGCTGTACGGGGAGGTCACAAGGTGAAGCGGCTATTGGTGATTACAAAGGAATACCCGTCGCCGGGTGAGCCGATTTACCCCTTTGTAGAGCAGTTGGTGAACGCACTTGCAGATATATCCGTCCAAGTGACGGTGGTTTCACCGCTGAACCCGCTTCGGCGGCTCCTCCGCGGCGGCAATGTGCCGCCCGCGCGGGAAGTGCGCAGGACGGATGCGGGCGGCGAGGTTCTCTTGCTCCGGCCCCGATACCTTTCCTTCGGCGGGCGGCGAATGGGCCCGGTCAACCCGGCGATGTTGACGCTCTCCGCCTTTTCCGGGGCGGTAGCGCGGGCGATCCGAAGCCTTCCGGAAAAGCCGGAGGCGCTGTACGGTCACTTTGTGTTTCCGTCGGGACTCACCGCCGCGACCCTCGGCAAGAGGATGGGCATCCCGGCTTTCCTTGCCTACGGCGAATCGACGGTGAAGCTGTTCTCCGGCGTGCCGAAGGCGGAGGTCGCCCGGCGGCTCAATAACCTCGCCGGCGTGGTGGCGGTTTCCGGAGAGAATGCCCGGGAGATCGTCGAGGATGGCTACTACCCGTTCCCCGAGCGCGTGCGGGTGTTTCCAAACGCCGTCGATCCGGAAAAGTTCCGCCCGATGGATCAGCGGGCGGCGCGGGATCGGCTGGGGCTGCCGCAGGATGAGTTCATCGCGGCGTTCGTGGGCGGATTCATCGAACGGAAGGGCGTCCGGGTGCTTACGCAGGCGCTGGACGCGGCGGGCGCTTCGTCCGTCTTCATCGGCCGGGGAGAGCTTCGCCCCACGGCGAAGGACATGCGCTTCTGCGGCGCGGTGGATCACGACAAAATTCCACTGTACCTCGCGGCCGCGGACGTGTTCGCGCTGCCGACGCTGAACGAGGGCTGCTGCAACGCCATCGTGGAAGCGCTGGCGATGGGGCTGCCGGTGGTGTCGTCCGACCGCCCCTTCAACGACGGGCTTTTAACGGAGGAGAATTCCCTCCGCGTCGATCCCACCGACCCTTCCGCCGTGGCGGCGGCCATCGCTGCCCTGAAAGAAAGCCCGGCGCTCCGGGCACGGCTGGCGGAGGGCGCGCGGAAGACCGGAGAAAACCTTCAAATCGCCATGCGGGCGAAAAACATCCTGAAATTCATGGAGGACAGGCTGTGAACCGACTGGTAAAGGGCGTGCTGGTGCTGGCGGCGGTGGGCGCGGTGGTGGAACTGGGGCTGATGGGCGTGGTGTTTCTCGCGGAGAAGACGCCCCGGCCCCTCGAAAAGCGGGACGCCATCATCGTCCTCGGCGCGCGCATCATGCCGGATGGCGAACTGTCTACGACGGTGCTGCACCGGGTACAGACGGCGCTCAAGCTCTACAAGGACGGGTATGCGCCGCTCATCATTGCCTGCGGCGCGCAAGGGGCCGACGAGCCTGAAACCGAGGCCGGCGCGATGGCCCGGTGGCTGATCGAAAAGGGCGTGCCCGCATCCGACGTGGTGGTGGAGGACAAGTCCACCGACACCATCGAAAACCTGCAAAACGCGCGGGCGGAGATGGTGGCGCGGGGGCTGAAAACCGCCATTGTCGTCACCAGCGACTATCATGTGACCAGGGCGCTCTGGCTGGCGAAGGATCAGGGACTCGATGCCATCGGCGCATCCGCGCCGGGCAACATCACCTTTGGGCAGCGTATCGCCGCGCGCTTTAACGAGAGTTTGAGCTGGGTCAACTACTTCACGGGAGGCTTTCTCAAGAGCTTCGTGTTTTGGAGATGAGCGTCGCCGGGTGCCGATCAGCGGATTTCCGGGCGGTTCACAAACAAAAGAGGGATAGCGCCGCCAGTTATAAATACTGGTGGCGCTATCCCATTCCTGGCGCACGTGCCGCCGGGAACAATTGAAATCCATGGGGACTTATACCAATCCGAAACATAAATTCTTCGTGGGACCGGAACTTTTCGCCGAGAACTGTGTCGCCTTCCGCGCAAAATAGCGCTGCATTTCACGCCGAAGGCGTATCCCGAAGGGTTTCCTCGCTCCGGCTCCTTGTTCTCAATCGAAAACCTCTCGGCCCTTTGGAATAATTAATATTCCTACTTGGTATTATTTGTACCGCCGAAGCTTAGCGGGCGGCGGTATCCCGTTCCCGATCGATCATGAAGAGAAGCGGAGGGCCCTTTCAGGAAGTCATCCGTTCAAAGGCGATGAAGTCGTCTCCGAAAAAACGCACCTGCCGCAGTTCCCGGTAGCCGAGTTTCCGGTACAATCGCAGCGCGGCGGGGTTGTGGACGGAGGCCAGGTGGCGCGTGGCGGCAAAGCCCAGTCGCGCCGCTTCGCGGGTGACGCAGGCCATTACCTCGGCGCCAATGCCCCGCCCCTGCAGCGCGGGATCGACGCACAGCCGCGCCAGCACGCAGTTGCACACGTCCGTCCAGCCGGCGTCCAGGCCGTTTCCAAAGTCCTCTTCCAGCATGGAGATGACTGCCAGAATCCGGCCTTCCTCCCGCAGCGCCCAAAGCTCGCCGTGGGCAATGTCTTCGTCGATCAATTCGCGGGTGGGGTAGGTATTGTCCCAATCGGTGGTGCCATTTTCGCGCCCGGTGCGCTTGGCAGCCTCGAACATCGCCTCGATCGCGGCTGCTTCGTCGGGGCGCGCGCGTTCAAAGGTGCGCATGCCATCCCTCCAGACAAAACTTACAAAACCAGCCGGCCCCTGTTCGGGCCGGCCGGAAAAGACCGGGAAATGTTTATTCCTCGTAGATGAACTTATAGAGGCGGGCGGCATTGGTCTGGAAGTCCACGTCGTACAACGCGGCGCCGTTGGCCTTTCGGGTCTCGCTCTTGTAGGAATTGGTGATGGGCATGAGGCCGGTGGTGATCTTGCCGATTCCGCTCTTCAAGACCGTGGTGGCCAGGCCAACGGCGCTGAACATCTCGACATTGGTGTCCACATAGCCCCACATGGAGGTGGCCAGCTGCATCAACTGCTTAACCGAGACAGAATTGCGGAATTTCTTGATCGCGGCGTCAATGACCAGGCGCTGCCGCTCGGTGCGCTGATAATCGCTGTCGATGTGGCGGATGCGGGCGTAGGCCAGAGCGTGCAGGCCGTTCAGCTCGGTGTCGTCGCCATAGGTCTTTAGGTCGTACTCGCCAGCCTGCCATTTTTCCTTGTCGAGTCCCAGCAAGCGACCCTGCTCCGCCAAGCTGCCGTTGATCTGCTCCATTTCCTTCTTCGTGATGTCCAGCCGTACGCCGCCCAGGATGTCCACGATCTCCTTGAAGCTGCCAAAGTTGACCAGCACGTACTCTGTGATGTTCAGCTTGAAGCACTCGTTGATCACCTTCATGGTCAACGTCGGCCCGCCATAGTAGCTGGCGGAGTTGATCTTCCGATCCCCATGGCCGGGGATGGGCACGATGGTATCACGCATGATGCTGATGAGCTTGATGCGCCCGTCGTTTGTGTTGATGGACGCGATGATGATGGTGTCGGTTCGGGCCACCTTTTTGATGTTGCGGGTATCGGAGCCCAGAAGCAGGATGTTGTGCCATTCGCTGGGCAAGCCCTCCGTGACCGAAAGGTCGTTCACCTGAACCTTCTGATCGCCCTCGAGAGGAGCGAGGTCCGGATTGGCTTCGAGGAGGGCATCGATGCTCTCCGTACCGGCCTCGCCGGTGGCTTCCCCTCCATCGGAGGGGGCTTGACTGGCGTCGGCGGAGCCCGCCGGGTCGACCGTAGCCTCCGCAACGGGGGCGGGCGTCGGCACGATCTGGGGTTGGTTCACCACGCGGGAACCGCTACGGTTGGAAAGCACGACGCTGAACATGACCACCAGAACCACGAGAACCGTCAGAAACGCGTAAAACCTGCCGGTGATCCGCTTTTTCGGCCTGTGGCGGTTGTAGGAATTGTAGCCCCTGTTGTTCACGGAAACAGCTCCTCGACTCAGGTTGCGCGGGCATGCCCGGCGCGTCCGAATCCGGCGTGGATACACATCGCGCGCCAGTATACATGATTATATCGTATGAGCGTATAAAATGCAAATCAGAATCGGTAAAAAAAATATGGCGATGCGCGCGAACTCAAAGCGCATATTGCCGGGCGGTTAAGGACCGTTGCCCTCGCCTCGCTCAAGCGGAGAGGAGCCGCCCCGGGGCAAACGATTGCGAAAACCCAGGGAGGCTTGGAGAGTCGAAACTCTCCCCAAAATTATTTTTACCGGCTTTGCGGGTGAAAAATGGATTCCCCCAAGGGCGCGCTTGCCCGCCCGACGGGAAATCCATTCTTTAAGCTCGGATTTTGCCCGGAATTTCCGCGGAAAACTCAGAAATCCGCTTCCGTTCCCATGCAATTGCTGACGACGATATCGTAAGCGATTGCCCCGGCCGCCTGTCCGTGCTACACCACAATACCGCCGCCCAGGCATTCGTCTCCCCGGTAGAAGACCGTGGACTGGCCGGGGGTCACGGCGCGCTGGGGACGGTCGAACCGGACGAGGATGTTATCCCCCTCAATCAGGATGCTCGCATCCTCCAGTGCCTGGCGGTGGCGAAGGCGTGCCTTTACCGGGAGCCATATGCCGCTTTCTGCCGGCGGTTCTCCGGCAATCCAGGTGGCCTCCTCCAGCCGGCATTCGGAGGAAAACAGCAGCGGCGAATCCGCCCGCTGGTCGACCCAGAGTACGTTGTTTTGGAGGTCCTTGTCCACCACGTACCAGCGCCCGCCGTCTCCGCCCACGCCCAGGCCGCGGCGCTGGCCGGGGGTGTAGTACATCAGCCCCTCGTGCCGGCCGACGGTTCTTCCGTCCACGGCGCGAATCTCGCCGGGCTGTGCGGGCAGATAATTCTTGAGAAACTGGCGGAAGTTGCGCTCGCCGATGAAGCAGACGCCGGTGGAGTCCTTCTTGCCGGAGGTTGCAAGCCCTGCTTGGGCTGCTACGGCGCGGATCTCCGCCTTGGTCATGCCGCCCACCGGGAACAGCGCCATTTTGAGCTGCGCCTGGTCGAGCATGTATAGAAAATAGGTCTGATCCTTGTTTGGGTCACGGCTCATGAGAAGCCGTGCGCGCCCGCTCACTTCGTCAGTCCGCGCGAAGTGTCCGGTGGCCAGTTTTTCTGCGCCCAATTGCACGGCCAGATCCCTGAGCGCGCTGAACTTGATCTCGCGGTTGCACAGTACGTCCGGATTGGGCGTGCGGCCGCGGCGGTATTCCGAAAGGAACCGCTGAAAAACCCTGTCCATGTATTCCTTTTGAAAATTGACGGCGTAGTAGGGGATGCCGATTTTGTCGCACACGCTCCGGACGTCGGCCCAGTCGCTCTCCGCGGTGCAGACGCCGGAATCGTCCTCCTCGGCCCAATTGTTCATAAATACGCCGATCACGTCGTGGCCCTCGCGCTTCAGAAGAAGCGCGGCGACCGATGAATCTACGCCCCCCGACATGCCTACGACAACCCGCATATGCCCTCCGAAAACGCGGCGGTCAGTTCCACGCCTGCTCAATGACGGCTTTCGCAAAGGCGCGGGCCTCGTCGAGGTCGGCCTGTGCCGGGCCGCCCCGACCGAAAAGGTTTTTGTTCGGCGCGGTAAAGACGCGCTCGGACACCGAGATGCCGCGGGCGGCCAGCGCCGCGCGCATCTGGTTGGCGGCTTCGCCCCTTATGTTGGCGCACTGAAAGAGCGCGGCGCGACGGACGCGGTTCGGGTTCAGCGAATCGATAAACGACAGCGTCACCTTGTCCGCGCGCTCGCCCTCGCAGCCCAAAAACATCAGATCCACATTTTCGGGCATATACGCGGGCAAAAGCGGCTCCGGTTGACAGCCGGCCACGCGAGCGATCGCCACGGCCACCGCTTCCGCCGGGCCGCGCTGGCTCATATAGTAGACTTTGCGCCGCATATACTACACCCCGCTTCACATGACCACGTATGGTCAAATGATAGCGGGGCCATGTAATATCCACAAGAAGCAGGTTGTTATTTCACGCAATCTTCGAAAACAGCGCCGTTAGCGGTACGAGAGCCGCGCAAAATCAGACGAACTCATTATAGATTGCACGGACGGCCTTCTCAAATTCTTCCACATCCACACCGACGATGATGTTGAGTTCGCTGGAACCCTGATCGATCATGCGGATGTTGATGTCGGCGCGGGCCAGCGCCCCAAAGAGGCGGGCGGCGGTACCCTTCTGGCGCACCATGCCTCGGCCGACGGTGGCGATCAGCGCGAGGCCGCCGCTCAGGTCGATGGCATCGGGGTGGCAAGTCTCCTCGATGCGCTCCACCACTTGGTCGCGCCGCCCCTGCAGCTCACCGTCGCCCAGGATCACGCACATGGTGTCGATGCCGGTGGGCAGGTGCTCGAAGGACATGCCAAAGTCCTCGATGGACTGAAGCACCCTGCGGCCAAAGCCGATTTCGCTGTTCATCATGGCCTTTTCGATGGACAGAAGCGTGAAGTTCTTATGTCCGGCAATGCCGGTAATGGTGGAGCCGGTGGGGCATTCTTCTTCCCGGACGACGATCAGGGTACCCGGGTGCTCGGGCTTAAAAGTATTGCGGATGTTTGTCGGGATACCCGCCTTGCGCACGGGGAAGATGCTGTCCTCGTGCAGCACCGTCGCGCCCATGTAGGAGAGCTCCCGTAGTTCCCGGTATGTAAGCCGGTCGATGGTGCGCGGGTTGTCCACGATGCGCGGGTCCGCCATCAAAAAGCCGGAGACGTCCGTCCAGTTTTCATAGAGATCCGCGCCCGCCGCACGCGCTACCACCGCGCCGGAGATGTCGGAGCCGCCGCGGGAGAAGGTCTTGACATCGCCGTTGGGCAGCGAGCCGTAGAAGCCGGGGATCACCGCGCGCTCGTGCTTTTCCAGCCGCTCCGACAGGAGCTGATTGGACCATTCGCTGGCGAAGAGCCCCTGACGGTCAAACTTGAACACGTCCGCGGGGTCGATGAAATCCCAACCCAGAAGGCGCGACAGAATCAGCCCCGAAAAGTATTCACCCCGGCTGGCGGCGTAGTCCGGGCTTCCGGAGGCAATTTTCTGGAAGGTCTCTGCGAGCATCGGGGAAATGTCGTAGTCGAGCCCAAGATCCCGAACGATGCCGATAAAACGCTCGGAAATTCTTTCGAAGACTTCGGCGTAAGGCTCTTTGCGCTGCGCCAGCTTGTAGCACTGGTAGAGCATGTCGGTGATTTTGACGTCTCCAGCGTTGCGTTTGCCGGGCGCGGAAGGTACCACATACCGCCTGGAAGGGTCGCCCAAGACGATCTCCCGTACCCGCTGGAAGGCGTTCGCGTCGGCCAGCGACGTTCCGCCAAATTTCGCCACCTTAATGCCCATCTGCATTCCCCCAATGCCGTAATTGCAGAACATTATACGGAGCGCGCCGCGCTCCGTCAAGGCTCTTTCTGTTTTTTATAGTATGAGATTGAACGCCGCGCGTTCATCCGCACGGCCACGGGGATTCGCGCCTGCACCGTCCCGCGTGGGGCATTTGGCGCTTTACCCGGGCAAACCGCCGCAGACGCCGCGCTTTTCCGACAAGAAAAGGGAGGCCGCTTTTCCCGCGGCCTCACCAAGAGGTTTGTTTTCAAGTTGCCTTAGTTGTTCAGGATCTCCAGCGTCACGTTGAGCTTGATGACCTCGTAGCTGTTTCCC
>JAEZTD010000183.1 GCA_023443705.1 Bacillota bacterium
CCCATAACGCCCAGGGAGGGGGCCGCGAAGGTGCTGAGCAGCATCCATCGCCTCCTTCTGCCTTTTGCGGCATGGTGGCTTCTTCGGAGTCTATTGCCCATTCGCCCCGACCTGGACATCTGGAGCGGTTTATTGCGGCTTCTGTACGACATCCCTTCCGGGCTCTGGTTTCTTTTGACGCTTTTTATTTTCCGCTGCGTATTTACGCTGGCGGAGGTTGTCGCTTCAAAAGCGCGCGGTTCCGGCGGGCGCACGTGTGTTTTTCTCGCGGTTCTCTTCCTTTTTGAAGCGTTGTTCGTCTTTCAATGGTTCGGCGGAAGCCGGTTTCTTGGGCCGGAATATTCCGGTTTCTATCTGCCCTTTTTCTTTCTCGGGTACGCGTTCCGAGCGGCGCAGCAGAAGGGCGATCTGGCCCGGATTTCCCGCGCAATGCCCTATGTGAGCGCGGCTTGCGTTGTTGTGTGGGTTCTCATACTGGCGAATTTCGACGTCGTGCATATGACCGGGCTTCATGAAGTGATCGTGCGCGCCGTTTCGGGCATCACGGGATCGGTTGCGGTACTGTGGCTCATCGAAAAGCAGAGGGGCCGCATCCGGGACGCGCTGGCGCTGGCGGGGCGTTATTCGCTGGAGATATACGCCACGCACATGCTCTATCTGGGCCTCGTACGCCCGGCTCCTCTGGAGGCGTCCGGCGTGACGCATGCGGTGGCGTATGTTTTGCCGGCGCTCCTGGTGATTCTGGCGCTGACGATAATTACGTTTCAAGTAATAAGGAGGTTCCCGCTGCTGAACGCAGTTTTGTATGGCGGCAGCTTTGCGCCGGGCAAAGCCGGTGTGCAACGCGCGGCGGATGAAGGCCTTCATGAAGCCGCGAAGGAGAAGATGTCTGGCTGAATCAGATACCCTGCGACGAAGCTTTATAAATGGATTCAAAATCAGCCGCCCGTGCACCAACGCGCGGGCGGCTGATTTATGTTTGGATTTGGTATCAAGGGCTCCCGGGTGTCACGCGTCGCGCTTCTGGGCGGCGCGGAACATCGCGATCAGCCATACGTAGGCGATGGTTTTTGGAATCATCAGGATGCCGACGGGCGGGAACATCTCCGCGAACAGCACGACCGGAATGTAGAAAGCGAAGCTCAAAAGAACCGCCAGCCACGCGTGGCGAAGGGGCGGGTCATTCTTTCCGGAGCGGAAGAAGAGAACCATCAGGATCACGCCCAACGGCAGGTAGGGAAGGTTCCGGTAGACGCCCCAGAGGAGGGGCGGGTTCGCGCTCAGCCAGACGTTCTGGGGGAACAGGCAAAGCGCGGTGCGCAATAGGGTCAGCCCCCACACCCAGAGGGTGAGGCCTCGGCGGCCCGTCACGTTGTAGCGCGCGCGCCAGGCGTGGTACAAAAGCGCGTAGAACACCGTGGCCGTGATCGACGTGACCAGCTTACCGATCCCCAGCGGGACGGTATAATCGGCAAGGCTGGTGGTGTTCAGCGCGATCATACGGGGCACCAGGTGGAATGCGTCGCCAAACACCAGAAGGAGCGCCATCCAGCCAAAGAGCATGTACTGCGCGCGGCCCCGGGCATTTTTCAGAAGCGTCACGCCGAGCCACAGCGCGGCCGAGAAGTACGAAAGGTCAAAGACCGTCTCCATGATCGCCTGCATGCCGATCCCTCTTTCAATCCAGATAGACCCGTTTTATATACCACGGCGGGCGGGTTTTCAATCCGGCGGGGCGGCTTTTAGGACAGCGGGGCGGTTGAAATTCCCGGTAAGCGCCGATATAATGGGTAAAGCGGGTTGGAGCGCGCGCATCGCGCCGGACGGGGACGGCGCGGCGACGCCTGTGGTGAACGGTTGCTCCGGGTGCGGGCGCAGCGAAAAGAACAACGACCGGGAGGGCATCCATTGGAAATCAAAAGTGTTTCGATTGTCGGGATGGGCGCGCTGGGCGTACTGTACGGGGAGATCCTGTCGAGATATCTGCCGGAGGGAAGCCTGCGGTTTGTCGCGGATCGGGCGCGGATCGAGCGGTACCGGCGCGACTTGGTGTACTGTAACGGCGAGGCCTGCCGCTTTTCGTATCGGACGCCCGAGGAAACGGGAAACCCGGCGGATCTATTGATCTTCGCGGTCAAATTTGGCGACCTGGAGGCCGCCATCCGCGCGGCGAAGCATCAGGTGGGGCCGGGGACGGTGATAATGTCTCTTTTAAACGGCATCGTCAGCGAGGAAGTGATCGGGCGGGCGCTGGGGGCGGAGAAGGTGATCCCCGCCGTCGCCCAGGGCATGGACGCGGTCAAGGAGGGGAACCGCCTGACCTACAGCCGGACGGGGGTCATCGTGTTTGGCGACCGCCCCGGCGGCGGCGCGGCCGGACAGGTGGAAGCGGTGCGCAGGCTCTTCGAGGCGGCGGGCGTGCCCCATCAGGTGGCGCCCGACATGCGGCGGGCGCTTTGGAACAAGTTCATGCTCAACGTGGGGGTCAACCAAGCCGCGGCGGTGTTCGGCTGCGGGTACGGCGGGCTTCAGGCGGAAGGACCGGCCCGGGACGCGATGATCGCCGCGATGCGGGAGGCCCTCGCCCTCGCCCGGCTCGAGGGCGTCGACCTGAACGAGGGCGACATCGGCGATTGGTTGAAGCTGATCGGCACGCTCAGCGCCCAGGGGAAGCCCTCCATGCTGCAGGACATCGAGGCGCGGCGTCGCAGCGAGGTGGGGCTCTTCGCCGGGACGGTGCTGGCGATTTCCGAAAAACACGGAATCGACAGCCCGGTGAACCGGATGCTGTACGGGCGGATTGTGGAACTGGAACGGGATTTCTGAAGCGTTGAGGGCTGCGGTTGATGCGGCGCGAAGGAATTCCGGATGCTTTGAACCGGCGCGGAATGACCGCGCCGGTTCAAGGCATCGAAAAACCCCATGGTTTTTTCGATGCGAAGGAAGGAATCCTGCGTGCGCCTGAAATCCTCACGGATTTCCGTGCGGCGCACTGACCAAAGGTACAGATAGCGCCACCAATATGCGTACTGGTGGCGCTATCCCGTTCCCGGCGTACACGCCGCCGGGAACGATTGAAACCCCTACGGAGACTTTGTTGATGGTCTGAACCGGCGCGGAATGACCGCGCCGGTTCGGTTTTGGGGTCGTTTCTATATATAAACGGGGTTATGTCCCCGCAAGCCGGGCTTTGTTTCGCAGGGCGCGGTCTATCAGGGCGGTGAGCGCCGCGAACAGGAAGGCGATCGAGGTGAATTGGGCGAAGGTGGTCAGCGCGCCCAGCGCGCTGGATTCCTCATGGCCGCCCTGACCGGGGCCCTGACCATTGCCGCGTGCATACCCCCGGCCGGGGTCCGCGGGCGCGCCGGCGGACTGGGAAGCGTCGGCGGACTGGGCGGTGTCGGGGGCCTGGGCGGTGCCGGGGGACTGGGCGGTGTCGGGGGCCTGGGCGGTGTCGGGGGCCTGGGCGGTGTCGGGGGACTGGAAGGTATCCGCGGACCGGGCGACGTCGGTGGGACTGCCGCCGGGAAAGTCGCCGCCGCGGCTGCCCTCCCCACGCTGGATATCCGACGAGAACGGCATCGCGAGCCAGCGGATGAAGCTGGTGGAGGTCACGCCGTAGACGCCGTAGGCCATGAGGAGCAGAACCAGAACCGCCGCGACAGCCCTCGGCAGGCGAATCCAGCGGGAGAAAATGCCCTTTAAATACCGGTAGTGAAGCCCCAGGTGCACACCGACCAGGATCAGCGACAGCGCGGCGCAGCCGTAGTGGAGGGCCTTCCAGGGGCCGCCCTGTACCGCGAGGCCGGGGAAGGCCACCTTCG
>JAEZTD010000398.1 GCA_023443705.1 Bacillota bacterium
CCGCCATGAGCTACACGATCAGCCCCGTGCACAACGAGGACTACTTCGTGGAGATGGCCATTCAGCTGGAGAAGCTGGGCGCGGACACCATCGCGGTCAAGGACATGGCGAACCTGCTCTTGCCCTATCAGGCCTACAGCCTGGTCAAGAAGCTCAAGCAGGCCGTCAAGGTGCCGATCCACATGCACACCCACAACACCACCGGCACCGGCGACATGACTTACCTCAAGGCCATCGAGGCGGGCGCGGACATCATCGACACCGCGCTGTCCCCGCTGGGCAACGGCACCGCCCAGCCGGCTACGGAGCCGATGGTCGCCACCCTGAAGGGCACCGAGTACGACACCGGCCTTGACATCGGCCTTCTCTCCGACATCGCGGTGCACTTCCGCGGCGTCGCCGACAAGCTGACGAAGGAGGGCTTCCTCGACCCGAAGGTGCTCAAAATCGACATCAATACGCTTTTGTATCAGGTGCCGGGCGGCATGCTGTCCAACCTGATCTCGCAGCTCAAGCAGGCTGGCAAGTCCGACAAGTTCTACGACGTGCTGGAGGAGATCCCGCGCGTGCGCGAGGACTTCGGCTATCCGCCGCTGGTTACGCCCACCAGCCAGATCGTGGGCACCCAGGCCGTCATGAACGTCATCGCAGGCGAGCGCTACAAGATGAACCCCAAGGAGTCTCAGGCGCTGATGCGCGGCGAATACGGCCGTCTGCCCGCCCCGGTGAACGAGGAAGTCCGCCGCAAGGTCATCGGCGACGCCGAAGTCATCACCTGCCGCCCGGCCGACCTTCTGAAGCCGGAGCTGGAAGAGTACAAGAAGCAGGCCGCCGAGTACGTACAGCAGCCGGAGGATGTGCTTTCCTACGCGCTGTTCCCGCAGGTCGCCGAGAAGTACTTCCAGTACCGCCAGGCGCAGTCGATGAAGCTGGACAACACCCTCCTTAACAAAGAGGAAAAGGTGCTGCCCGTCTAAAAGTTTTTACCAAGGATAAAGCGCCGGATGTTGGCGCGGGGAGCCCCGACGGGGGCTCCCCTTTTTTATCGCTGTCAAAATACTTCGTCTTATGACAGCGAAGATCAAGTCTTGTGAATCGCAGGTTCACGGGCGGAATTGCATGTGCTATGAAATGAAGCATGCGTAGTTGCCGATAAAAGGCCCGCCGCCGGGAGCCCCGGCGGCAGGCCTTACAATCAACAAAGTCAACGTAGGGTTTCAATCGTTCCCGGCGGCGTGTACGCCGGGAACGGGATAGCGCCACCAGTACGCATATTGGTGGCGCTATCGATACCTTTGGTCAGTGCGCCGCACGGAAATCTGTGAGGATTTCAGGCGCACGAAGGACTTCCTCTTCGCATCAAAAAGACCGAAGGGTTTTTGATGCTTTGACCCGCCGCCGGGGCTCCCGGCGGCGGGCTTGGCTGTTGGTGTGTTCAGACAAAGATGTCGTTCAGGCTCTCGACCACGCCCGGCAGGCCCGGCATGGGCATGTTGCGGATGCGGATGACGTTTTCAAGGTTTTTGACATCCTTGGGCGGGATGGGCTTGGGGTTTCCGAGCATTTTCGCGATCAGGATGGATTTGGCGGCGGCCTCCATCATCTCCAGGAATTCGATGGCGCGCCACACGCCCTCGGGGCTGACCATCACCGCGCCGTGGTTTTCCATCAGAAAGCCGTTGGACTTTTCGATGACCGCGTCAAAGCTCATCGCCAGCTGCTCGGACAGCGGCTCGGCGTAGGGCACCATGATCATGGGGCCCACCTCGATCACCGGTTCCGGCAAGAAGGGCATCTGCAGCCAGTCGCCGCCGGCGATGGCGAAGCCCGTCAGGATCGGCGGGTGGGCGTGCACGACGCCCTTGACGTCCGGCCGCTTGTTCATGATGCGCACGTGGAACGGCCATTCGCCGGTGGGCTTTCTGCCCTCCTTCGCGTAGAGTACCTTGCCACTCATGTCAACGGCGCAGATGTCTTCAAAGGTGATGGCGATTTTGGCCACCTTCGTGGGGGTGATGAGCAGCACGTCCTCATCCGCCCGGAGCGAAAGATTGCCGCCCTGGCTGGTGACGAAGCCGACTTCCGCCAGGCGGTTTGCGGCGCGGGCCAGTTCTTTGATTTCCGCCTCATACTTTGACTGGAACGGGGTCATGGAGAGAGCACTTCCTTTCTATTGTAGGCCGATGTCGTCGGCCGGGGAAAACGAAAAGTCCAGCCTGCCGCCGGGCGCGGGCTCCGGCATGGTCAGTTCAAGCCGGTAGACCCGGCCGCCCCAGATTTCCGCAAGGCGCGGGTTCTCAAGGCCGATGGTGGTGACCGACGGGGCGAGCCCCGCGGGGAAGCGCATCACGACCGGGCCGAGGCGCGCGCCGCCGTCAAAGAGGCGCGGCTCGAAGGGGGTGATGAACCGGAACGTCGCGCGGCTTTGCGCGCCTTCGAAGTCGAACGCGTCAATCAGGCGAACCAGGTTTTCGCCGGGCAGCAGCATCAGGCTGCGCTGCCAGCTGTAGAGCTTCGCCGCTGGCGGGTAGGCGTGGGCGATGCCCGCGGTGATCAAAAAGTAGCCGTCGTAGCGCACCTCCGGCGGCTCGGGCGCGCGCCGCGCGCCGGTCTGCTCCACGCCTTCGACGGCTGGCACGCTGTGGGCGTCCGCGCCCGGAAGGCCTGCGGCGGCGATCACCGGCTCGCCGCGGTAGTAGAGGCTCACATCGCCCGCGCCCAGGTGGGGGGAAATCCCGTCCGTCAGCGCGACGAAGAAGTCCCCGGCCCGCGCCAGCGCGACACCCATGTCCGGCATCAGCGCCGAGCCGGGCATCGACAGGCGCGCGGGCTCCCGTATGAGCTTCTCGCGGCCCCTGAGGTGCGCGAAAGCGGTAAACAGTCCGCCAAACTCCGGCTCGAAGGCGCTCTCACGCCGCCGAAGCCACGCGGCGAGGCCGCACAGGCATCCGGAGCGGGTGCCTTCGCCCAGCCGGAACAGCGCGTCCGGCGAGAGGCGCGGCCGTGGGCTGCCGCCGGGGTTGACAAACCAGCCTTCGCCAACGTGGGTTTTGCAGGGGAGCACGGCCATTTCGATGAACCGGGGCTCGTCCCGAAGTTCCACCACGCCGCCGCTGGCCAGCGAGATCATGGAAAAGCAGTCGTTCAGCGCGGAGGCGGCCTCCATGTGGCGCTCGAGCCCGTTTGCCGCGCCGCCGTCCGGGAGGAGCGTTCGGAGGGTTCCCTCCAATAGCCGCATCACGCGCCTAATCACCTGCCACCGGCGCTCGCCCTCGTCGGTCTCCGCCGCGAGGCAGGCGGCGAGCAGATGGGCGCAGATTCTGGGCGCGTCGCTACCCAGGTGCATCCAATCCTCGCCGTCCCGGGCGATGACGGGGTCGAACACCCGGCGGCGGAGCTCGTATTCCAT
>JAEZTD010000269.1 GCA_023443705.1 Bacillota bacterium
AGTAAGCGGCGGGAGCGGCTGCCGCTGGTCGCCGCGACGCTTTTGGCGCTGTTGTTCGCCTTTGGGCCGATGATGCACGAGCGCTATCTGTTCCCGGCGATTCTGCTTCTGGGCCTTGCGTATATCCACGACCAGGATGTACGCATCCTTGCCGCAGCCTTCCTGATTACCGCCACCCAGTTCATGAACAGTGGACTCGTGCTGCAATCGGACCACCTGATCGACGCCGAGCGCACGGTCAACGTACTCGTTTCGGCGACGAACGTGCTCACGTCGCTGTTCCTCGCCTGGACGGCCTTTGACATCTGCGTGAAAAACCGCGTGCTAAGTCCGACGCGCACCTATCTTTCCGAGGAGGACCGAAGACTTCTGCTGGACCCGATGATCAATCCAGCGGCGGACGGGCTCTTCCGCCCCAAAGAGTGGAAGCTGGGCATGAAGAAGCGGGACTGGCTTCTGATGCTGGGGCTGACGCTTGTCTATTCCGTGGTGGCGCTGACCAACCTGGGCGCGCTGGAAGCGCCGCAGACGTCATGGAGGTCCACCGCCGAAGGCGAGCAGATCACCTTTGATCTCGGAAACCTTCGAACCTTCCACATGACCTATTACGGCGGCATCTGCGATACCGCCTTCACCGTGCAGCTCTCTGAGGACGGCGAGGTCTGGTCGGAGCCCCACTGGGCGGTATACAACCAGGGCGAGATCTTCCGTTGGCTGTGGTATGTGCCCAGCAGTCACGATGAAGAAGGTGAGTTCAGCGCGCTTGAAAGCGGCCACCCGACCCAGACCGCACGCTTTGTGCGCATCGCCGCCGATGAGGCCGGGCTGATCCTGAGCGAAATCGCCTTCCTGGACGACGGCGGCGTGCCATACCCGATTTCGTCGGTCTACGCCTCCGGCGCAGACCCGGGCCGCGCCAGCGATCCGACGCTTCTGATCGACGAGCAGGAGACCGTGCCGCCCTATCCTTCCTACCTGAATGGCACGTATTTTGACGAGATCTACCACGCCCGCACCGCCTTTGAACACCGGGAGGGCCTGCACACCTACGAATACACGCACCCGCCGCTGGGGAAGGTGCTCATCATGGTGGGCATCAACCTCTTCGGCATGACGCCCTTTGGCTGGCGGTTCATGGGCGCGCTGTTTGGCATTCTGATGGTCCCCGCCATGTACCTTTTTGCGAAGCAGCTGCTCAGGCGGTCAAGCCCGGCGTTCCTCGCGGCGTTTCTGATGGCGGTGGACGGGATGCACTTTACCCAGACGCGCATCGCCACCATCGATGTGTTCGGGGTATTCTTCATCATCGTCATGTACGTCTTCATGCTTCGCTACCTGATGATGAGCTTCAACCACACGCGCCTGTGGCGCACCCTTGTCCCGCTGTTCTTCTCGGGGCTTTTCATGGGCTTTGCCATCGCGTCCAAGTGGATCGGCATCTATGCCGGGGCGGGCCTCGCCGTGCTGTTCTTCTACAGCGTCCATCTGCGCGCGCGGGAATACCGCTTCGCAAAGGCCAACCTGAAGCTTCTGGACGGCGAGCAGAAGCGCGTCGCCCAGCGGGCGGTGAAGCAGTTCGGGCGAAACATGTGGGTGACGCTTGCATGGTGCGTGGTGTTCTTCATCGCGGTCTCCGCCACAATCTATTACTTCAGCTACTACTGGCAGCTGACGCCGGATGGAACCTTCAACCTGAATGGCGTGTGGGACATGCAGAAGAGCATGTTCTCCTATCACGCAGGGCTGACCGGGGATACCCACTTCTTCCGTTCGCCCTGGTACGAGTGGCCGCTGATTGTCAGGCCGATATGGTACTACTCCGGCGCGGACTTCATGCCCTCCGGCTGGATTTCGTCGATCTACAGCATGGGCAACCCCGCGGTCTGGTGGGGCGGCTTTCTGGCGCTCATCTTTGTAATCATTCGGCTCTGTGGTAAGGCCTTCGGCGACCGGCGCTACATCTTTGTTGTCGTGGGCTTCCTTTCCCAGTACCTGCCGTGGACACTCATCACGCGCTCCACGTTTATCTACCACTACTTCGCCAGCGTTCCCTTCATCATCCTGGCGACGGCGGTCTTTTTCGAATGGCTCAGGCGTGAAAAACACGAAATCTACGTCCGCGCGGTGTGGATCTACGGCGGACTGGCGCTAATTTTGTTCGCGATGTTCTACCCGCTGATGAGCGGAACGCCGTTTCCGCGCGTTTTCGCGAACCTTTTGAACGGGTTCCGCTGGTTTTACTTAGGATAAGGGGGCGCGGCCATGCTTGCGACCATCCTCAGCTACGGCCTCTCCGGCATTGACGGGTTTCCCGTGACGGTCGAGGTCAACCTGTCCGGTGGCCTTCCGGTGTTTGAACTGGTGGGCCTGCCAGACGCTGCCGTGCGGGAATCCCGGGAGCGGGTCCGCGCTGCGATGAAGAACAGCGGCTTCGGCTTCCCCGATGACCGACTGATCGTAAACCTCGCCCCGGCCGACATGAAGAAGGAAGGGCCGGTTTTTGACCTCGCCATCGCGACGGGCGTCGCCGCGGCGATGGAGATCATCCCTCCGGACGCGCTCCGGGACATCGCCATCCTGGGCGAACTGTCGCTGGACGGTTCCGTCCGCTCGGTGCGCGGCGCGCTGCCGATGGCCATCTCAGCGCGGGAAGCGGGGCTCGGGCGCATTGCGCTGCCGGAGGGCAATGCGCGGGAAGTCTCCTGCGTGGCGGGCATTGATATCCTGCCGTTTTCATCGCTGAAGGACCTTGTCGCCTGCCTTCGCGGCGCGCTCGAGGTGTCGCCCGTGGCGCCGGTAGAATACCGCGCCCTTCTCGGTGCGCGGGCGGCCACCAGCGATTTTCGGTACGTCAAGGGACAGAAGTTCGCGAAGCGCGCGCTCGAGATCGCGGCTGCCGGAGGACATAACGCGTTGCTTATCGGCACGCCCGGCTCCGGCAAGACGCTCCTCGCCCGGGCGGTGCCCACCATCCTGCCCGACATGAGCTTTTCAGAGGCGCTGGAGGCCACGCGCATCCACTCCGCCGCCGGGTTTCCGCCGGAGAGTGGTCTTTTGACCGAGCGCCCGTTCCGGTCGCCCCACCACACCGCGTCGCCCGCCGCCATCGTCGGCGGCGGCGCCAGCGCGCTGCCCGGCGAGATCTCTCGCGCGCACCACGGCGTATTGTTCCTGGACGAGCTGCCCGAATACCGGCGGGACGTGCTGGAGGTCTTGCGCCAGCCGATGGAGGACGGCGTGGTGACCATCACCCGCGTCGGCGCGCAGGCGACCTACCCGGCGCAGTTTATGCTGGTTTGCTCGATGAACCCCTGTCCCTGCGGCAACTACGGGGCCAGAACCGCCCAGTGCCGATGCACCCCCAACCAGATCCGCGCGTACCTGAACAAGATATCCGGCCCGCTGCTCGACCGGATTGACCTGCACATCGAGGTAGAATCGATCCCGGCCGAAGCGCTGGCCTCGCCCGGCGACGAGGAAGCGAGCGCAGCGGTTCGCGGCCGCGTCGAAGCGGCCCGGGGCGTGCAGCGGGCGCGGTACGAGGGGCAGGGCATCGCCTGCAACGCCCGGCTGGACGCCCGAACCCTCGGCCCCAACTGCCCGATGACGGCGGAGGCGCAAAAGCTGCTCCGCGACGCCAGCGAGGTGATGGGCTTTTCAAACCGTGCCTATACGCGGGTGGTCAAGGTGGCACGCACCATCGCGGATCTCGCCGGCGGCGGGCCGATCGAGACTGCCCACGTCGCGGAGGCCGTTCAGTACCGCGCGCTCGACCGGAAATACTGGGGGTAAAAGCGTGGAATACTCCGCGATGGAACAGTACTGGATCTGGCTCTCCAGCGTCGAACACATCGGCCCCAAGCGCTTTTATCAGCTGCTGAGCCTGTACGAGGATGCCCGGAGCGTCTGGGACAACGCGGGGCGGGGGATGGCCTTTCTCGGCGAGAAGGCGCTGTCAAGCCTGATGCAGGCGCGAACGGAGCGCTACCTGTACGCGCTGTTTTCGGCGCTCGAGACCAAGGGCATCGCCGCGGTGACGCGGCTCTCCGACGGATACCCCAGGCGGCTGACGGAAATTTTCGACCCGCCGCCCACCCTCTACGTGCGCGGTGAAACAAACCTCAACGACGAGCGGGCGGTTTCCGTCGTCGGTTCCCGGCACGCAAGCCGGGACGGGCGGCGCGCCGCCGAGGAAATTTCGGAGGCGCTCGCCCGGGAGGGCGTCGCCGTCGTATCCGGCATGGCGCGGGGCATTGATACCGCCGCCCATCAGGGCGCGCTGAAAGCCCGCGGGCGCACGGTGGCGGTGCTGGGCTGCGGCGTGGATGTGATCTATCCGCCGGAGAACGGCCCGCTGGTGGAGAAGATTCTCGAAAACGGCGGCTCGCTGATCTCCGAATACGTTCCGGGCACGCGGCCGCTGGCGCAGCACTTTCCGGCGCGGAACCGCATCATCAGCGCGATGGGCGAGGGCCTTCTCCTGGTGGAGGCGGCGAAGGGTTCCGGCGCGATGCTGACGGTGGATTTCGCGCTGGAGCAGGGGCGGGATGTGTTCGCGGTGCCCGGATCGATCTATTCGCCGCTTTCGGCGGAGCCCAACCGGCTGATTGCGGAGGGCGCGGTGCCCGCGCTGGGACCGTGGGAGATCCTCGAGCACTACCGCTGGGCCCAGCGGCCCGGCGCGGCGTCCGCTTCAAAGCGCGATATTTCGCTGGAGCCGGACGAGGCGGCGCTTGTCGAACCCCTTCGAATCGAGGAAATGTCGTTCGACGAACTGTCCGAACGCACCGGTTTCGACAGCCCGAAACTAAATTCGCTCTTGACAATGCTGGAGTTGCGAGGAATAATAAAACAGGCGCCCGGACGGCTGTACCGGGCCGAAACCTGAATTTACCCGCATAAGCGGATGGAGGTTCATAAATGGCGCATAAGCTGGTCATCGTGGAGTCCCCGGCCAAGGCGAGAACCATCGGCAAGTTTCTGGGCCGAGGGTACAAGGTGGAGGCTTCGCAGGGACATGTGCGCGATCTGCCGAAATCGCAGATCGGCGTGGACATAGAAAACGGCTTCGAGCCCCGGTACATCACGATCCGGGGCAGGGGCGAGATACTGGACCGCATTCGCAAGGAAGCGAAGGGCGCTTCCAAAGTCATCCTCGCGACTGACCCTGACCGCGAGGGCGAGGCCATTTCCTGGCACCTTTCAAAGGTTCTGAACATCGCGGAGGGAGACGTCTGCCGGGTCGAATTCCACGAGATCACCGGAAAGGAAGTCAAATCCGCCATCAAAAAACCCAGGCCCATCGACATGAACCTGGTCAACGCCCAGCAGGCCCGCCGCGTGTTGGACAGGCTCGTCGGCTACAAGATCAGCCCGCTTCTGTGGGCGAAGGTTCGCAAGGGCCTCTCCGCCGGGCGCGTGCAGTCGGTCGCCACCGGCATCATCTGCGACCGGGAACGGGAGATCGAATCCTTCGTGCCGGAGGAATACTGGAACCTGTCCGCCGAGTTTGAGACCGAGGGCCTGAAATTCTCCGCGAAGTTCTACGGCGAGGGCGACCAGAAGACCGACGTCCGCAGCCAGACCGAGGCCGAGGCGCTGATGCGCCGCATGAAAGCCGCGGCTTTCTCCATTGGCGAGGTCAAGCGCGGCGAGCGCCGCAAACACCCCGCCGCACCGTTCACCACGTCCAACCTCCAGCAGGAGGCCAGCCGTAAGCTGGGCTTCACCACCCAAAAGACCATGCAGATCGCCCAGCAGCTCTACGAGGGCGTCGACATCGAGGGCGACGGGACCCAAGGCCTCGTCACCTACATCCGAACGGATTCGACGCGCATTTCCACCGAGGCCATCGAGGCGGTGCGCGAGGTGATCCGCGCTTCCTATCCGCCGGAATACCTGCCGGAGGAGCCCAACGAATACAAGAGCCGAAAGTCGGCGCAGGACGCGCACGAGGCGATCCGCCCCACCGACACAAAGTACCGCCCGGAGGCGATCAAGGCGTCTCTGACGCGGGACCAGCTCCGGCTGTACAAGCTGATCTACAACCGCTTTGTCGCAAGCCAGATGACCCCGGCTGTCTACGAGACGCTGTCCGCGGACGTGGTCGGCGACGGCTTGCACCTGCGCTTCAGCGGGCAGAAAAAGCGCTTTGCCGGCTTTACCGCCGTCTATGAGGAAGTGCTGGACGACGCGCTGGCCGAAGAGGACGAAAACTCCATGCCCGAATTCCGGGAGGGCGCGGGGTCGAAGCTCCTCAATGTGTCCGGCGACCAGCGCTTTACCCAGCCGCCGCCGCGCTTTACGGAGGCGTCGCTCGTGCGCGCGCTGGAGGAAAAGGGGATCGGCCGGCCGTCCACCTATTCGCCCACCATCACCACCATCATGGCCCGCGGCTACATCGCTCGGGAGAACAAGCGCCTGGTGCCCACGGAGCTCGGGCAGGTGGTCAACGACCTGATGCAGAAGAACTTCCCGGACATCGTAAACGTGCAGTTCACCGCCGGCATGGAGGAGCAGTTGGACGAGGTCGAGGAGGGCGACGCCGACTGGCATGGGATCATCGCCGATTTCTATGGCCCCTTTGCAAAGGCGCTCGCCGAGGCGGAGGCCACCATTGAAAAGGTTTCCGTGGAGGACAAGGTTTCCGACATCCCCTGCGAAAAGTGCGGGGCAATGATGGTCTACAAGATGGGGCGCTACGGAAAATTCCTGGCCTGCCCCAACTTCCCAAACTGCCGGCATACGATGGCGCTCCTAACCGACATCGGCGTGCCCTGCCCCTCCTGCGGCGGGCGGCTGCTCGAGCGCATCAGCAAAAAGGGCCGAAAATTCTATGGCTGCGAGAATTACCCCACCTGCGAGTTCGTCTCGTGGGACCTGCCGGTCAACGACAAGTGCCCGGCCTGCGGAAGCCGCATGGTGCAAAAGCGCGGCCGCAAGGGCGAGATCTTCCACGTGTGCGTCAGCGAAACGTGCCGCACCCGCGTGCCGGTTTCTTCGCCCGATTCTGAGGCGGAGGATGATTGAGGTTACCGTCGTAGGCGCCGGGCTCGCGGGGTGCGAGGCGGCCTGGCAGCTGGCGGGGCAGGGGATCTCCGTGCGCCTCATCGAGATGAAGCCGGAGGCATATTCTCCGGCCCACAAGCGCGAGGGATTTGCCGAGCTTGTCTGCTCCAATTCCCTGAAGGCGGAGCACCTGACAAACGCCTCCGGGCTTCTGAAGGCCGAGATGGAGAAGATCGGTTCTTTGATCCTCTCGTCCGCCAAAAAAGCGCGGGTTCCGGCGGGCACCGCGCTGGCGGTGGACCGAGACCTGTTTTCTCAGGAAGTGACCCGGGCGCTGGAGGCGCATCTGCTGATCCGGGTGGAGCGGCGCGTGGTGTCCGATATTCCAGAGGAACCCGCCATCGTCGCCACCGGCCCGCTCACGGATTCTGCGCTGCTCGACGCACTCAAGGCGCTTCCGGGGCTTTCCGCGCTCCACTTCTTTGACGCCGCCGCGCCCATCGTCACCGCCGAATCGCTGGACATGGGGGTGCTCTTCCGACAGTCGAGGAACGATACCGGCGGCGACTACCTGAACAGCCCCATGGACCGGGCGCAGTACGACGCTTTCCACGATGCGCTGACGACCGCCGAACTTGCGCCACTTCACGACTTCGAGAAGAACCTTGTGTTCGAGGGCTGTCTCGCGGTGGAGATCCTGGCCTCCCGGGGCCACGACACCCTCGCCTTCGGGCCGATGCGCCCGGTAGGGCTCACCGATCCGCGCACCGGCAAAACGCCCTACGCGGTGGTGCAGCTTCGGCAGGAGAATGAGGCGGGTACGCTGTACAACCTCGTGGGCTTTCAGACCCGGCTCAAGTGGGGCGAGCAGAAGCGCGTGTTTTCGATGATTCCGGGGCTCGAGAACGCAGAATTCGTCCGCTACGGCGTGATGCACAAGAACACCTACCTCAACAGCCCCGACGTGCTGGGGCGGAACTTCGCGCTCTCCGGCAGGCCGAACCTGCGCTTTGCCGGGCAGTTGACCGGCGTGGAGGGGTACGTGGAGTCCGCGGCCTCGGGCCTCGTGGCGGGGCTGAACCTAGGGCGCTCGCTCCGGGGACTTTCAGAGATCGACTTTCCCGCAGAGACCCTGCTCGGTGCGCTGGAAGCGCACGTGCGCACAAGGACGGCCAATTTCCAGCCGATGAACGCCAATTTTGGCATCCTGACGCCCCTTGACAAGCGGGTCAAGGGTAAAAAAATCCGCTACGAGGCGCTCGCGGTGCGATCGCTTCAAGTGATCGACAGTCTGTTGGAGGATAATCCATGATACGGGGAACCACCATCT
>JAEZTD010000339.1 GCA_023443705.1 Bacillota bacterium
GGATGGTGGAGATGCCCATCTTGGAGGCGATCTTGACAATGCCGCTGGTCACGGCCTTGTTGTAGTCCTGAATGGCGGCGGTCACGTCCTTGTCCATCAGGCCGTCGTCGATCATTTCCTTGATGCACTCGTGGGCGAGGTACGGACAGACCGCCCGCGCGCCGTAGCCCAGAAGCAGCGCGAAGTGGTGTACGCTGCGCGGCTCCGCGCTTTCGAGGATCACGGAGACTTTCGTGCGCTTCTTGGTGCGCACCAGGTGCTGTTCCAGCGCCGAAACCGCCAGGAGCGACGGGATTGCCACGTGGTTTTCGTCCACGCCCCGGTCGGAGAGAATCAGCACGCTCACGCCTCGTGAGACCGCCCGATCGCAGGCGAGCAGCATCTGATCCACCGCGCGGCCCATGGGCGTATTCTTGTAGCACAGGATGGAGACGTTCTCCACCTTCAGCCGGGGTTTCTTCATGCCCCGGATGCGCATCAGCTCCGCGGCGGTCAGAATCGGATTGTCCACCTTGAGCACCGCGCAGTTCTCCGGCGCTTCCACGAGCAGGTTTCCGTCCGCGCCCACGTAGACTGCGGTGTCGGTCACGAGCGCCTCGCGGATGGCGTCGATGGGCGGGTTTGTGACCTGGGCGAACAGCTGCTTGAAGTAGCCGAACAAAAGCGGGTGCGCGCTGGAGAGAACCGCCAGCGGCGTATCCGTGCCCATGGACGCGGTGGGCTCGCCGCCGGAGAGCGCCATCGGCATGATGACCTCGCGCATGTCCTCCCAGGTGTAATCGAAGAAGCGGTACAGCCGCGCGCGCTCGGACTTCGACGAAGCGGGCACCCGCTCGTTGGGCAGCGGCAGATCCTTCATCTCGATCAGGTTCTGGTACAGCCACTCGCCGTAGGGCTGGCGAGCGGCGTAGTCCTCCTTGAGGTCCGCGTCCTCATAGACGCGCCCCGCCACCGTGTCCACCACGAGGAGCGCGCCGGGCTTCAGCCGCTTCTTGCGCACCACCTTCGCGGGGTCGATGTCGAGCACCCCGACCTCCGAGGCCAGGATGAGGCAGTCGTCGTCGGTCAAAAGGTAGCGGGAGGGCCGAAGGCCGTTCCGGTCGAGGGACGCGCCGACGATGTCGCCGTCGGAAAAGACCAGCGCCGCCGGGCCGTCCCAGGGCTCCATCATCGTGGCGTAGTAGCGGTACATGTCGCGCCGTTCGCGGGAGAGCTCCTGGTTGTTCTGCCAGGGCTCCGGCACGGTGACCATGACGGCCTTGGGCAGCTCCATGCCGTACATCATCAAAAATTCCAGCGTGTTGTCCAGCATGGCGGAGTCCGAGCCGGACTGGTCCACGATGGGCATCACCTTGTCGCGGTCGGCGTCAAGGAGCGTACAGTCCACGGTTTCCTCGCGGGCGATCATCCGGTCCACGTTGCCGCGGATGGTGTTGATCTCGCCGTTGTGCAGGATCAGCCGGTTCGGGTGCGCGCGCTCCCAGCTGGGGTTGGTGTTGGTGGAAAAGCGGGAATGGACGGTCGCCAGCGCGCTCCTGGTCAGCGGACTTTCGAGGTCCGGGAAAAAGGTGCGCAGCTCTTCCACCAGCATCATGCCCTTGTAGACCACGGTGCGACTGGAGAAGGAGCAGACGTACGAGCCGCTTGAGGACTGCTCAAACACGCGGCGGGCGACGTAGAGCCGCCGATCGAATTCGAGGCCCCGGGCCGCGCCCTTCGGGCGCTTCACAAAGGCCTGCCAGATGGACGGCCTGCGCTCAAAGGCCTTGCGGCCGAGGACTTCCTCCCGGGCGGGCACCTTGCGCCAGCCGAGGAAGGACATGCCCTCTTTTTCGACGATGACCTCCATCAGCCGCATCAGCTGGCCGCGCTTGACCGCATCCTGCGGAAAAAAAATCATCCCCACCCCGTAATCGCGCGCCTCGCCAAGCTCAAAGCCAAGCTGCTCCGCGCGAAACAGGTCGTGAGGAATCTGAAACAATATGCCAACGCCGTCCCCGGTGTCGCCTTCCGCGTCCCGGCCGGCCCGGTGGGAGAGCCGCTCTACAATTTTCAGCGCGTTGTCCACGGTCTCGTGGGTTTTGACGCCGCGAATGTTGACCACCGCGCCAATGCCGCAGGCATCGTGCTCAAACCGAGCGTCGTACAAGCCTGACCCTTGCTGTCGATCTTTTCGGCCGTCTTGGCCTTCATGCCGCTCTCGCTGCCCCATGCCGTTCATCCTTTATGCGTTATTCGCCGCCCTTGACGAAAGGAATTAAAAAATGGAGCATGCTTGCGCTCGCCCCATCGCCTTTGACGGTTCTGTGATTATAGCACGGCCCGCTTTCCCCTGTCAACCGGATAATGAAAATTCAAACTGGTTTTACTGCAAATTCACGTTCCTACCCGCGCGTTTTCTCTGTTTTGTGCAGGAAATTCGTTTCATCGGTTCATATCCTGCAGTCTCACCCTGCAAAAAGGATTTCTGCGCACTGCGGGCGTTTACATTGGAAGTCCGCGTCGCTATAATGGGTCGGGAGGCGATCGGAGATGGAAGAAAACCTGAGGGACGCGTACAGGGCGGCACAGGATGTCAACTGCCTTTCCGCCTTTCTCGCCGAGCGGGATTTTCCCGTTTTGACGAAAGAGGCCGTGGCCGCGGCGCTTGGAGAGCCGGCGGATATTCTCATTCTGATGGGCGGCAGCATCGGCGCCGGCTGCGAGGCGGCGGCGGCGGCCTACCTGTCCGGCGCGGCAAAGCGGCTGATGATCGTCGGCGGCGCGGGGCACACCACCCAGGCCCTTCGGGACTCGGTCAACGGGCGTTATCCGGACATCGCCACCAGCGGGCGGGCGGAGGCCGACCTGATCGCCGACATGCTCGAAGCGCACTGGGGCATCCCCCGCGCGGAGGTGATCCTCGAAACAGCCTCCGCCAACTGCGGGGAAAACGCCGCTTTCGCGCTTCTCGCGGTGCGGGAAAACGGACTGAACCCGAAAACGGCGATCCTGATGCAGGACAGCTCCATGCAAAGGCGCATGCGCCACAGCTTTGAAAAGGCGTGGGACGGCACGCGGGCGCGCTTCTACGGCTACGCCGCCCATGTGCCCGTGGTGGAGGCGCGGGACGGCGCGCTCCGCTACGCGGGCGCGCAGCCCTGGGGGATGTGGCCGCTTGAGCGGTTTCTCACGCTGATCCTGGGCGAAATACCCCGCCTCAACGACACCCCGGCGGGCTACGGTCCGGCGGGCAAGAGGTTCATCACCCATTGCGACGTACCGGATGGCGTGCTCGCCGCCTTTTCGCGGCTCTCTGCCGATTTCCCCGGCGCCATCCGCCCGGCGTGGCGGGGATAGCGCCGAACCTGCACCCGCACAAAAACCGACCTATGCGCATAGACTAAGCCATGCGTTTTATGGGGAGGCGGCAGAATGTGCGGAATCGCGGGGGTCATCGGCCGGGGGGACGAAACAGCCTACGGCCGGATGCTTCAGACTTTGGAAAGGCGCGGCCCGGATCAGGAGGGCGCGTGGCTGGGAACGGGCGCGGCGCTCCTGCACCGGCGGCTGTCGGTGGTTGACCTTCAAAACGGGCGGCAGCCGATGGTGCTTACATGGAAAAACGAAACCTATGTGCTGGTGTACAACGGCGAGCTCTACAACACCGACGAGCTACGGCGCGCGCTTTCCGACCTCGGCCACGGGTTTACCAGCCATTCCGACACAGAGGTACTGCTCCACGCCTACGCCGAGTGGGGAGAAAAGTGCGTGGACCGCTTCAACGGCATTTTTGCCTTCGGCATCTACGAGGAGGCTTCCGGGCGGCTCTTCCTCGCCCGGGACCGCATCGGCGTCAAGCCGCTTTTTTATGCCGAGTCCGGCGAGGCTTTCCTCTTCGCGTCGGAGATCAAGACCATTCTGGCCTACGCCGGTTTTGAGGCGCGCCTCGCCCCGGAGGGCGTGTGCGAGGTCATGCTGCTGGGGCCGGGGCGCACGCCGGGCTGCGGCGTGTTCGAGGGCATCCGGGAGGTGCGCCCCGGCTGGCGCGGCTACTATACGGACGGTCGGCTGTCCCTCGAGCCCTATTGGAGGCTGACCGACGGCCCCCACCCGGACGACCTCGAAACCACCGTTTCGGCGGTTCGGGCGCTGGTGACCGACGCGATCCGGCGGCAGCTGGTGTCGGACGTGCCGGTGGGCTGCTTTTTGTCCGGCGGGCTCGACTCGAGCGTACTTTCGGCGGTGGCGGCCCGGTACCTCGCGGAGAAGGGCGAGGAACTCAACACCTTCTCCGTCACCTACAAGGACAACGACCGCTACTTTCGCGCGACGAAGTTCCAGCCCTCCAGCGACGACGAATACATCGGCCTTGTGACCGACGCGCTGGGAAGCCGCCACCACCGCATTGAACTCGATACCGTGGAGCTGGCCGACGCGCTCTACGAGGCGGTGGACGCCCGGGATCTGCCCGGCATGGCGGATGTCGACAGCTCGCTGCTCCTCTTCTGCCGCTCGGTACGGCGGGAGATCACGGTGGCGCTGTCGGGCGAGTGCGCCGACGAGATTTTCGGCGGCTACCCGTGGTACCGCGACCCGGACATCCGCGCCCGGCACGGCTTCCCCTGGGCGCAGTCCACAGCCTGGCGCGCGTCCCTTTTGCAGCCGGACGCGCTGCGCGGCCTCGACCCTTACGAGTACGTGGACGCGCGCTACCGCGCCACGCTCTCCGAGGCGCACCACTTGCCGGAGACCGACGCGGGCGAAAAGCGCATGCGGGAGATGACGCGGCTCAACTTCGACTGGTTCATGCAGACGCTGCTCGACCGGAAGGACAGGATGGGCATGTTCTCCGGCCTCGAAGTTCGGGTACCCTTCTGCGACCACCGCATCGCCGAATACATGTACAGGGTGCCCTGGCCCATGAAGGAACTGGACGGCCACGAAAAAGGGCTGCTTCGGCGCGCGATGGCGGGCATTCTGCCGGAAAAGGTGCTCTACCGCAAGAAGAGCCCCTACCCGAAGACCCACAACCCGGCCTATGCTCGGCTGGTCCGAGACCGGCTGCGGGACGTGCTCGCGGAGCCGAACGCGCCCATCTGGACGATCGTAAAACCCGCAGAGGCGGAAAAGCTCTTGCGCGAGGAGCCTCACGAGAACTGGTACGGCCAGCTGATGACCGGGCCTCAGACCGTGGCCTACCTATTGCAGCTGGACTACTGGCTGCGCAAGTACCGCGTCAGGATTCTGTAGCTTGATTAAGCCGAAGGTCAGCGCGCTGTTCTTCGGCTCAGACCGTCAACAAAGTCTCCGCAGGGTTTCAATCGTTCCGGGCGGCGTGTACGCCGGGAACGGGATAGCGCCACCAGTCAAGCACACTGGTGGCGCTATCTGTACCTTTGGTCAGTGCGCCGCCCGGAAATCCGCGAGGATTTCAGGCGCACGCAGGGCTTCCCCTTCGCATCGAAAAACCGAAGGGTTTTTCGATGCCTTGCGCCGTAGGTCAGCGCGCTGACCTTCGGCCTTTCGCGTTTTCCGCCTCCGGCGCGCAATCAAATACTCCGGGGCGGTTGACGAATCCGCAAAGTCTGTCTATACTACAGTTAATGGAAGGATTTACAGGCCGACACGCTTTATGGCGCCATGGTGTAACCAACCAGGACATCTGAAAGGATACAACCCGTACACGCGACAACATCGTCCGGCCGCGTCGAAAGCCGCGCGCCGGATGCGATGACGGAGGGAAGCATGGGTTATTCACTGAAACTCCCCGGGCGTACGCTGTTTGGCGAAGGCGCGCTGGAGGAGGCCGGGGCGGACATCCGCGCGCTGGGCACGCGGGCGCTGATTGTTACCGGAAGGATCGTGCAAAAGAGCGAGGCCTTCGCCCGCCTGACAAGGCTGCTTTCAAAGCAGTCCGTGGGCTGGGCGGTGTTTTCGGACGTTCCCGGCGAACCGGACGATTCGATGATTGACGAGGGCGCCAGGGCCTACGGCTACGCGGGCTGCGACTTCATCATCGGCCTCGGCGGCGGAAGCCCGATGGACAGCGCCAAGGCCATCGCCGTCAAGGTCGCGCTGCCGGGAAATGTCACCGACTGGGCGGGGCGTGAAATCACCGGCAAACTGCCTCCGCTGGCGCTGATTCCCACCACCGCCGGCTCCGGCTCCGAGGCCACCCGCTTTACCGTCATCACAGACAGCAAAAAGGGCGCAAAGCTCCTTTTGCGGGGCGACGTGCTGATTCCGTCGCTGGCCGTTGTGGAGCATACCTTCACCCTCTCCGCGCCGCCCGCGCTGACCGCTTACACCGGCATCGACGCACTGACCCACGCGGTGGAGGCCTTCACCTCCACCTATGCCAACAACTTCAGCGACGGC
>JAEZTD010000001.1 GCA_023443705.1 Bacillota bacterium
TGGTACAGTACGTCCGCGCCCTGGCCGATCATGTTCAGCGCCGCTTCTTTGCCCAGCGCCGCGTCCACGTAGCTGTTGATGTAGATCTCCAGCACTTTTACGTCGGGGTTCACTTCCTTGGCGCCCAGCTTGAAGGCCTCAAGCTCCTTGATGATGGAGGGTTGCTCCATCGCGCCGACCACGCCGATGGTGCCGGAAGCGGACATCCCGGCCGAAAGCATGCCCATCAGGTACGCGCCCTGCTCGCAGCTCATCACGAAGGAGGCCATGTTCTCGCTCTGGGAAGCGGCCTCGGTGGCCATGAACTTCTGGTTCGGAAAGTCCTTGGAGACGTTGGCGGCGGGCTCGCCAAACTGGAAGCCGTGGCCGATGATGAGGTCGTATCCCTGCGCGGCGAAGTCCCGGTAGGCCGCTTCGCTGTCGGCAATGGACACGTTTTCGGCGTAGGCGGATTCAATGCCGAACTCCTCTTCCGCGGCCTTGACGCCGGCGACGGCGATGGCGTTCCAGCCCTGGTCGTTGGCGGGGCCCGAGAGGATCAGCGCGACCTTCAGCGGCGCGGATTCGGCCTGAACCGTAAAGCAGGACAAAAGGCTGACCGCGGCGAGGATCAGGGCCATCAGGACACCAAGACGCTTCTTCATGGGGGTTCCTCCTTACTTCCAACCGATCAAATTATATGAAACGCTTCGGAATGGTCGCGAAGCACCCGGTCGCACACGCGCTCTCCGGCGCGCGCGAGGGCCTCCTCATCCACCCCCTGAAGCCTTCCATCCCTGTAGACCACGCGGCCGTTTACCATCGTCAGCCACACGGGGCCTGTCACGCCCGCCCGGGCGAGAAGGGACTTGGGGTCGTGCATGGTGCCAGTCAATTCCAGTGCACCCGCGTCGACCATGAACAGGTCCGCCGCCTTCCTGGGCTCGAGGGAACCCAGGTCTCCGCGGCCCAGCGCCTTCGCGCCGCCGGCGGTGGCGATCTTCAATATGTCGTAAGAGGAAGCGGAGCCGCCACGCGCTTTCGTGTGGAAGGCCTGCATCAGGTAGGCCATGCGCAGCGAGTCCAGGAGATTGGAGCTGTCGTTGGTGGCGGAGCCATCGCAGCCGAGGCTCAGCGAGACGCCCGCCGCCTGCATCGCGCGGATGTCGAGGATCGGGAATCCGCCCAGCACCGCCGGGGCGGGGCAGTGGGAGACGCCTGAGTCCGCCGCCGCCAGCACTGGATATTCCTCCGGCAACAGTTCCCAACCGTGGGCATACCACACGTCCGGGCCGATGAAGCCGATTTCCTGGCACCAGTCCAGCGTGCGCATGCCGGTTCGCTCCATCATGATGGGGTTCTCCCCCTCGCCCAGGTGGGTGTGCATGCGCACACCCTTTTCCCGAGCCAGCCGAACGGTCTCGGTAAACGTCTCTTTGAAGCTATTGATAGGCTGGCAGGGAGCGAGCACGATCTGCCGCATCGACAGCGGGTTCGGGTCGTGGTAGAGGGCGATCAGCCGCTCGCAGTCCTTCAGGTATTCGTCGGTGGTCTCCACCATGTTGTCCGGCATGGTCGAGCCCATCTGACGGGGCAGCGAGTTGACGCCGCGGCCCGCGTGGTAGCGGATGCCAAGAAGCGCCGCCGCCTCCATCTGCCGGTCCACCGGGGATTTTCCGGTGGCCTTCGTGTAGCAGTACTGGTGGTCAAAAGCGCAGGTGCAGCCATGCTTGAGTAAATCCGCCATCGCGGTCAGACTGGAATAGTAGATGACGTCGGAATCCACCAGCTGGAAGATGCGGTAGATCTTGTCCAGCCACTCCACCACCAGCATGTTGGGGTAGTCGATGGTGATGAGGTTGCGCACAAAGGTCTGGAAGAAGTGGTGATGCGTGTTGACAAGGCCGGGATACACGAACTTTCCGGAGGCGTCGAGTGTTTCCGCCCCGTCGGCGGGAAGCTCCTTTCCGATGGCCGCGATCCGGCCGCCTTCGATCAGCATGTCCTGATTCCGGTATACCGAATCCGCCGCGTCGCAGGCGACGATCGCCGCGGCGTTTTTGATCAGCAGCTTCTTATCCATGAAATCCTCCGTACAAAATGGCGATGTGTCCATTTATCGTTCGCTTTTACAGTAAACCATATAGCTACTATACGTTCAAGCGGTTCGCAAAAAAATAACCGGCCTGCGCTCTTTGCGGAATCCTTCTCGTTTCCAGGAGCCCCAGCCGAATAACCTGTTTCCGTATACTGCAAAAGCTTGCTTTACGTCACAATAAAAGCCGCCGGTTTTCGGCGGCTCAGACCATCAACAAAGTCTCCGTAGAAGTTTCAATCGTTCCCGGCGGCGTGTACGCCGGGAACGGGATAGCGCCACCAGTACGCATGCTGGTGGCGCTATCCGTACCTTTGGTCAGTGCGCCGCCCGGAAATCCTTGAGGATTTCAGGCGCACGCAGGATTTCTTCCTTTGCACCCACAAAAACCGTAGGGTTTTTCGATGCCTTGAGCCGCCGGTTATCGGCGGCTTTTTTCGTTTCATGTCACGGTTGCCTCGCCTGTGCGGCGAAGCGTTTTACTTCATCACGATCAGGTCATACGCCCTCGTTCCCAGCCCTATCTTTTCGGCGTGGGCGAGACAGGTGCGCCACTCGGAATCGGGCGTGGAGTTGGTGAAGTGGTCGTGATGGTCATGGAATCCGGAACAGTTCAGGTTGTCGGAGAGCTGGCTTCCGGGCATCGGTGCAGCCTTGAGGCAGGCGTCCACGCAGGCTTGATCCAGCGCCAGCGGGTCAAAGGAGGCAAACATGCCGAGGTTTGGCAAAATCGGCGCATCGTTCTCGCTATGGCAGTCGCAGTTGGGCGACACATCCACCACCAGTGAGACGTGGAAGTTCGGGCGGCCGTCCACAACCGCCTTGGTGTACTCCGCCATGCGGCAGTTGAGCTCCGACAGCGCGGAGCCTTCCGAAAACTCAATGGCGTCAAAGTTGCAGGAGCCCAGGCAGCGGCCGCAGCCCACGCAATTCTTCGTGTTGACGGACATCTTCCGGGTTTTTTCGTCGAAGTCCAGCGCGTTGTTGGCGCACTCCCGCTGGCAGCGCAGGCAGCCGCGGCACAAATCCGGATCGATTTCGGGCTTTCCGTTGTTGTGCTGGTCCTTCTTCCCCGCCCGGGAGCCGCAGCCCATGCCGATGTTCTTGATCGCGCCGCCGAAGCCGGTCATCTCGTGGCCCTTGAAGTGGGTCAGACTGATGAAGACATCCGCGTCCATGATCGCGCGGCCAATCTTGGCTTCTTTCACATATTCGCCGCCCGCGACCGGCACGGATATGTCGTCGGTGCCCTTCAGACCGTCGCCGATCAAAATCGGACAGCCCACGGTCAGCGGCGTAAAGCCGTTCTCCCAGGCGCAGTACAGGTGCTCCAGCGCGTTCTTCCGGCTGCCGGGATAGAGGGTGTTGCAGTCAGCCAGGAAGGGCCTCCCGCCCAGCTCCTTCACCACGTCCGCAATCGCCCTGGCGTAGTTAGGGCGCAGAAAGCTGATGTTCCCCAGTTCTCCAAAGTGCATTTTGATGGCCACGAATTTCCCGTCCATGTCGATCTGGCCGACGCCCGCCTTTTTAACGAGCTTTTTCAGCTTCGTGGGCAGGCTGTCGCCAAACGCCACGGTGCGAAAATCGGTGAAATAGACCTTGGACTTTTCCATTGAAAGCTCCCCCTGTCACAATAATTCAATATTATTATAGGACTTGAAGTTCACTTCAAGTCAATACCTTTTTGAGATTCTCCCGAATTTTTTGGTTCCGGGAACGTCGCTGTGCGAATCCCCGAAAAACGCCA
>JAEZTD010000008.1 GCA_023443705.1 Bacillota bacterium
ACCCGGCACAGCCCAGCTTTTTAAGGCACCTGCTCTTCGCCGGCTATTACCCCGCGCTGGTATCGGGGCCTGTCATGCGCTACAGCGAAATGGGGCCGCAATTTATAGCGCCAGAATGCCGGCTTGATAACATCGTGCCCGGCGTGCAGCGGATGGTCTGGGGCATGTTCAAAAAACTGGTCGTCGCCGACAGGCTGGCCATCTACACAAACCAGGTTTTTCAAGACTACAATGCCTTCGGCAGCCTGTACATCATCCTCGCGGTGGGCATCTACGCATTTCAGATTTATGCGGACTTTTCCGGCTGCATGGACATTGTCATCGGCGCGTCCGAGGCCTACGGCATCCGCCTGCCCGAGAACTTCGACACGCCCTTCCTGTCCCGGAGCCTCGCGGAATTCTGGCGGCGCTGGCACATCACGCTTGGGACCTGGTCGAAGGACTACATTTTCTACCCGCTGCTAAAGAGCGAGGCGTTCCAGCGGCTGGGCGCCTGGTCCCGCAAGGCCTTTGGCAAAAAGCGCGGCAAGCAGGTGCCGGTGTTTCTCGGCCTTCTCGTCAACTGGCTGATCATCGGCTTCTGGCACGGGGCTTCGTACAAGTACATTTTCGCGGCCGGCGTTCTGCCGTGGCTGCTGATGACGGCCAGCGAGTTGATGCAGCCGCTCTTTGAGAAGCGCAAACCGCTGAAAGAGGCCCGATCGGAGCATTGGGGCATTCACCTTCTCAAATCCGCGAGGACGCTCGTACTGATGTGCGTCATATGGCTTTTCGCCTGCGCGCCGAGCTTTCTGGGAAGCTTCTCTGTCATTCGAGCGATCTTTACGCCCTTTAGCCTTTCCGCCACCTGGGCGCTCCACATCACCAAATACGATGTTCTGATAATTCCGGTGGGCCTCGCGGCGCTGGTAACGGTCGATATTCTGAAATACAAGGGCCTCAAGCTGCGTGATAGCGTCAACGGGAACGGCATCGCGCTAAGGTGGGCCGTGTCGCTCGCACTGATCTTCGGCACGCTGATTTTCGGCGCTTACGGACCTGAATACAACGCGGCCAGCTTTATCTACGAAGCGTTTTAGGGGGCTCTATGATGAAGTTTCGGGCTTGGGAAGTGTGTGCATTCTGCCTCGTCGTTTTGCTGCTCGTCATCTGGGTGAACGACGTTTTTGAAGATACTGACCATCGCATTCACGAATGGATCGCGGATTTTTACAACGAACCGCCCCACACGCTGGACGTCGTCACCATCGGCCCCAGCTCCATGTTCAGCTTCTGGCAGCCCGCGCTGGCCTGGGAGGCTTTCGGCACCCCTTCCTGGAATTTGACGTCGCCTGCCATGCCCTACACGGCGCCCATCCAAATGGTGAAGGAAGCGCTCAAAACCCAGAAACCTAAAGTCTTCGTGGTGGAAGCGGGCACTTTTCTGAACAAGCCCGCGCCTGAACGGATCCACTTTTTGAGCCACAACATGCCGTGGTCTCCGGAGAAACTGGCGCTGATTGAATCGAGTTGCCGGGAAATGGGCGTGGAGGGGCTTGACAGGCTGGAGTATTTTTTTCCGCTCGTCCGCTTCCACAGCCGATGGTACAGTTTGAGAAAAGAGGATTTTGTTCGATCCCGCGAGACATACAAAGGCTCGTCCCATTACAGCTTATTTTTAATGAGAACGGGCAAATTTGAGTACGACTACATGGATTCGGAAGAGACCGAGCCGATCGAGAAGAAGCAGTTGGATTCCCTGACGGAATTTCTAGACTACTGCAAGGAGAAGTGCCTCAACGTGGTTTTCCTCGCCGCGCCCAACACGAAGGACAACAAGGATGAACTCCGGTACATTCAGGATGTCGTCGAAGGATACGGATATCCGTTTGTCATGTCCCTGAAGCACAAGGACGAGATCGGGCTGGTCATCCCCGATGATTTTTATAACGAGAGCCACACCAACCTGAGCGGATCGATCAAGTGCGTCGCCTGGTTTGGGAAATACCTGAGCGAGCGCTACGACCTCCCGGACCGCCGTGGGGAGAAGGGCTACGAATCCTGGGAAGAAGCGTCGGAGGGCTACTTGAAAAAAATCGAGCCGCACGTTGATCCTCGCGCGCTCGAAGTATTGGGGCTAATCTGAATGCGTATGGAATTTCGCCGCCTCGCCACCGGGGCGATGATCCCCGGCATTGGCTTTGGCACCTGGAAGCTGACAGGAGACGCCGCGCCGGACGCGGTGGCACACGCGATCCGGTGCGGATACCGGCTGATCGACACAGCCGCGGCCTACGGGAACGAGGCGGGCGTCGGCGAGGGCATCGCCCGCTCCGGCGTACCCCGCGGCGAATTGTTTGTGGAAGGCAAGCTGTGGAACGCGGAGCGCACTCGGGAAAAGGCCGTCCACGCCTGCAAAGCCACCCTCTCGAACCTGGGACTCGATTGTCTGGACCTGTACCTGATGCACTGGCCGGCTTCGCCCGCTGTGCATGAGAACTGGCGCGAGATCAATCTGGACGCCTGGCGCGGCATGGAACAGCTGTACCGGGACGGTCTTGTTCGCGCCATCGGCGTATGCAACTTCAAGCCACACCATCTGGAGGCGCTGATGGAGCACGCCGAGATTCCACCTTCGGTCGATCAGATCGAATACCATCCCGGGCTGACGCAGCCGGAAACACTGAAATTCTGCAGCGAGCACGGCATTCTGGTCGAGGCGTGGAGCCCGCTTGGCTCCGGAAAGATGCTGAAGAAGGAAATCCTGAAGCAGTACGCTGCAAAGTACGGCCGGAGCGTCGCGCAGCTTCTATTGCGCTGGTGCGTGCAGAACGGGGTTGTCCCGCTGCCCAGGTCAAAGACGCCGGAGCGGATCGAGGACAACCTTCGCACATTTGATTTTGAAATCTCCCCGGAGGATATCGCCGCCCTCGGCGCCCTCGAGGACTTGGGCTGGTCGGGCATCGACCCGGACGAGATCACGCTGTTTGGATAATGAAGAGAGGTGAACCCGCTTGAACGGAGATGAATTGAAGGCCGCCGCGCTTCGCAAAGAGATCTTTTTGACCGGTTATTCCGCGAGCATCGCACACCTGGCTTCGGCATATTCCCTTGTGGAGATGCTCTACGCGCTCTACATGAAAGGCGTCATGCGCTGCGACCCGAAAAACCCCGAATGGCCGAAGCGCGACAGGCTGATTCTCAGCAAGGGGCACGGCAGCCTTGCGCTGTACGCCATACTGAACATGGCGGGCTTTTTTGACCTGGCCACGCTGCGCTCCTTCTCAAAGCCCGGTTCCATCCTGGGCGGGGAGCCTTGCACGCCCCACATCCCGGGCGTCGAGGCGTCCACCGGCTCGCTGGGCCACGGGCTGTCCATCGGCGTCGGCATGGCGCTGGCGAGCAAAATCGACGGCAGTGATTCCAAGACCTATGTCATCCTCGGCGACGGAGAGTGCGAGGAAGGATCCGTATGGGAGGCGGTCATGTCCGCTACGGCCTTTGGGCTTGAGAACCTCGTGGTGCTGCTCGACAACAACCGCATCCAGAAGATGGGGCCCGTCGAAGCCATCATGGGCATCGGAGACTGGCGCGCCCGATGGGAGGCCTTCGGATGGAGCGTGGACGAGGTGGACGGCCATGACGTGGACGCGCTGTGCCGCGTCCTGACCGCCGCTGCGGTTCCCGGGCGTCCCAGGGTGGTCATCGCCAACACCGTAAAGGGCAAGGGCGTTTCCATCATGGAAAACCAGCCTTCATGGCATTGGAAGCTGCCCAACCGGCGGGAGCTCAAGACCATCGTTCAGGAGCTAATGATTACCGAGGAGGAGCTCGAGCAATGCAGAAAGCCTACATAAATGCGCTGTACACGCTCGCGCAGCGGGACAGGAATGTGGTTTCGCTGCTCTCCGACAGCGGCACGGACTATGACGAGCTCTTTGCCCGGGATTTCCAGGACCAATCGTTCAACTTCGGCATCAGCGAGGAGAACAAGGTGGCCGCGGCGGCGGGCATGGCCAGCTGCGGAAAAATGCCCTTCGTGTACACCACGGGCGCGTTTTTGGCCTACCGTGCGATGGAGTTCATCCGAAATGACGTGTGCTTTCAGAACATGAACGTGAAGATTGTCGGCATGGGCAGCGGACTCGCCTGGTCTACGCTGGGGCCGTCCCATCACACCACCGAGGACATCAGCGTGCTCCGGGCGCTGCCGAACCTGACCATTCTCTGCCCTGCCAGCCCCAGAGAGGCGGCCGGGTGCGTCCAGGCGGCCTATGAGATTCCCGGCCCCGTGTACATCCGAATGGGCATGAGC
>JAEZTD010000045.1 GCA_023443705.1 Bacillota bacterium
GCAAGGAGCAGATCGAAAAGTACGGCATCGAGCCGTTCATCAAGGCGTGCAAGCAGTCGGTCTGGAAGTACAAGGCCGAGTGGGAGCTCATGTCCGACCGCGTGGGCTTCTGGGCGGACATGGACAACCCCTACATCACCTATGACAACAACTACATCGAATCGGTGTGGTGGTCTTTAAAGCAGGTGGCGGACAAGGGCCTTCTGTACAAGGGCCACAAGGTGGTGCCCTACTGCCCCCGCTGCGGCACGGCACTGTCCAGCCACGAGGTCTCCCAGGGCTACAGCGAAGTCACCGACATGACCGCCTTTGTGCGCTTCCCGGTGAAGGGCGAGGCGAACACCTTCCTCTACGCCTGGACCACCACGCCCTGGACGCTGCCGTCCAACGTGGCGCTTTGCGTCGGCCCCGACCACGATTATGTGAAGTTCCGCCACCATGGCGAAACCGCGATCATGGCCAAGGCGCTCGTCCCGCAGGTGGTGGGGGAGGATGTCGAGGTACTCGAGACCATGAAGGGGCAGGATCTGGTCGGCCTCGAATACGAGCCGCTGTTTGGCTTTGTACGCGAAATCGCCGACAAGCCCGCCTGGCGCGTGGTGGCGGACGACTATGTCACGCTGACCGACGGCACCGGCATCGTCCACATCGCCCCCGCCTTCGGCGAGGACGACGCCCGCGTCGGCCGCGCGAACGACCTGCCCTTCGTGCAGCTGGTGGATGCCCGCGGCGTGATGGATCCCCGCACCCCCTGGGCCGGGCTGACCGTCAAGCAGGCGGACGCGCCCATCATCGAGGCGCTGAAGGAAAAGGGGCTCCTCCTCAAGGCGGAGCCGCACGTACACAACTACCCCTTCTGCTGGCGCTGCGACACGCCCCTCATCTACTACGCCCGTTCCACCTGGTTCATCCGGATGACCGCCGTCAAAGAGCAGCTGCAGGCGTCGAACCAGTCCGTCAACTGGATGCCGGACAACATCAAGGACGGCCGAATGGGGAACTTCATCGACAACGTGCTGGACTGGGGCCTGTCCCGCGAGCGCTACTGGGGCACGCCGCTGCCGGTGTGGGTGTGCGGCTGCGGACACATCCACGTGATCGGCTCCATCGAGGAGCTGCGCCGCCTCGGCAAGGACGTGCCGGCGGACATCGAGCTGCACCGCCCCTACATCGACCAGGTCACCCTCCGCTGCGAGAAGTGCGGCGGCGAGATGCACAGAACCCCGGAGGTCATCGA
The DNA here is from genome assembly GCA_023443705.1 of Bacillota bacterium. Classification (GTDB taxonomy): domain Bacteria; phylum Bacillota; class Clostridia; order Christensenellales; family Aristaeellaceae; genus JAEZHK01. The sequence goes on from JAEZTD010000045.1 coordinate 1,238, forward strand.
CTGCTGGTACGATTCCGGCTCCATGCCCTTCGCCCAGTGGCACTACCCCTTTGAGAACAAAGAGCTGTTCGAGAAGAACTTTCCGGCGGGCTTCATCTCCGAGGCCATCGACCAGACCCGCGGCTGGTTCTACACGCTCCTCGCCACTGGTACGCTGGTCTTTGGCCGGTCGCCCTTTGAGAACTGTCTCGTCCTCGGCCACGTGCAGGACAAGGACGGCGTCAAGATGTCGAAGCACAAGGGCAACGTGGTGGATCCGTGGGAGGTGCTGAACAAGCAGGGCGCCAACGCGGTGCGCTGGTACTTCTACGCCGCGGGCGCGCCGTGGCTGCCCAGCCGCTTCTCCGGCGACATGGTCAGCGAAGTGCAGCGCAAGTTCATGGGCACCCTGTGGAATACCTACGCCTTCTTCACCCTCTACGCCTCCATCGACGGCTATGATCCTGCGAAAAAGGCCGCCCCCGGGGATTTCTCGCTGATGGACAAGTGGGTGCTGTCCCGGCTCAACACGCTGGTGGACTTCGTGGACAAGGGCCTCGCGGACTACAAGGTCACCGAGACCGCCCGCGCCATCTCGGCGTTCGTGGACGAACTGAGCAACTGGTACGTGCGCCGCTGCCGCGAGCGCTTCTGGGGCAAAGGGCTGGAAGGCGACAAGCTGGCCGCCTTCGAAACGCTCTATACGGTGCTGGTAACCCTTACAGGCCTCATCGCGCCCTACACGCCCTTTATGGCGGAGAGCATCTACCAGAACCTCTGCGCCCGCCTGCCCGGCGCGAAGCTGAGCGTGCACCTGACCGACTACCCGGTCGCCGACATGTCCCTGGTGGACGCGGCGCTGGAGGAGGAGATGGAGAAGGTCATCTCCGTCGTGCAGCTTGGCCGTGCCTGCCGCGCCGCCGCCAACATGAAGACCCGGCAGACTGTGAAGACCCTCTACGTCAAGGGCGCGCGGCTGTCGGAAGGTATGACCGATCTTGTGGCCGACGAGCTCAACGTGAAGGAAGTCGCCTTCGTGGACGACGCCCGCGCCTTCACCACCTACAAAATCAAGCCCCAGCTGCGCACCGTGGGCCCGAAGTACGGCAAGCTGGTGGGCGCCATCGGCAAGGCGCTGCTCGAAATGGACGGAAACGATGTGGTGGACACCTTCGCCTCCGGCGGCGCGCTGAATTTTACCGTAGACGGAACCGACGTGACGCTTGAAGCGGCGGACGTCCTCACCGAGCCCATGCAGAAGCCGGGCTTCGTGGCCGAAATGGATGGCGGCGTCACGGTGGTGCTCGACACCAACCTGACCGAGGAACTCATCGAGGAGGGCTTCGTGCGCGAGGTGATCTCGAAGCTGCAGACCATGCGCAAGGAGGCCGGTTTCGAGGTGACCGACCACATTCTGGTGACGATTTCGACCGGCGACCGCCTCACGGCCGTGGTGTCCCGCGGCAGGGAGGAAATCCTGCGGGCGGCGCTGGCGGACGAACTGACCATCGCGAAACCCGAGGGCTTTGTGCGCGAGTGGTCGATCAACGGCGAACCCGCCGAGATCGGCATCCGCAGGGTTCTGTAAATCCATCGGCACCGGGGCCCGCAGCGCAAAGCCGCGGGCCCCGGACTGTCAAAGCACTTCGTCTTATAACAACCACAGCAAGCCCGGTGAATCTGCGATTCACGGCGGGAAGGGGATCGTGACACCAGCACCTCCGCCGTTTTACGCGCTGCCCCGTATCTTCCTTCGGTCGCGCAGCCCGGCGAACGTTTTGGCAGAAAAATCGTTGATTTTTCAATTCAAGCATTGCGTTCGGGCGCGCATCGTGCTATAATATCGTCTGTTGACGGCGTGGAGGCCCCGAAATTGTCGGTTTTGGGTTCTCAGCTGCAGTCGACCGGCGGTTTCAGACGAAACCGGTCCGAAAATTCCATAGCATGTGGAGGAGTCGCCTAGCTTGGTCGAGGGCGCGCGACTGGAAATCGCGTAGGCGTCAAAAGCGTCTCGAGGGTTCGAATCCCTCCTCCTCCGCCACATGAAAAGGCCCGGAATCATTGGATTCCAGGCCTTTTTCTATGCCCGAAAATGGGGCTGTGACTACCAGTTAGCCGAAAAAGGGCCTTTCGGGCGTTGATTGCAGCCTCTTATGCGGGCCGCTGCTTTCTTCTGCATCCGCCGGGTGGCGTGGCCGTACTGATCCAGCGTGAAGGCCGCGGTATGGTGGCCGAGGTTCTCCTGTACCGTCTTGATGTCTACACCGGGGCGAGTTCCCGAAAGATCGCCCCGCAGCCGCGCTTGAAATCAAACCAAAACGGCTTCCCATATCTTTGCGATGAACGCTTTCCGATTCCGCGCCATGGCGAAGTGATGCATGAACGTTTTCATGAGCGCTTCCTCGTCTTTCGGACAACCTTCACCAGTTCATACCATAGTGTCGAGGCAAGTGCCATGCCCAGAACAATCAGCATCTGTAATGCGGACAGCGGCGCGAGCTTGAGCACGTTAGCCAGCGGTGTGCACAGGATGGCCGCAAGTCCCGCCAATGTCCCCAGATTGATCAGCCACATCACTTTATCCCTTGCCAGGCGGCAGATGGAATGCATGACGGAATCGTGATCAGAGCAGTTCACCTGTACCAACAAAAGGTTTGCGAGAATCACAATGGCCAGTCCCATCGAGCGTGCCGCAGGTGCGTTTCCTGGGTTGCCCGCGAGCATCCAGAAGTAGGTGCCGAAGGCTGCAGCAAAGATCATGAGCCCCTGCAAGACGCTTTTGACAAGTCCGCCCCGCGTGAGCATCTGCTCTTTGGGATCACGCGGCGGCCGGTCCATGATGTCCTCCTCCGCAGGCTGGCGTTCCAACACTATGGAGCATGTGGGATCGATGATGAGCTCCAGGAGCACCACATGTAGGGGCAAGAGGAACAGGCTCGCCGGGGCGATGCCCAGCATCGGCGCCAGCAGCGACGTAAGCGCAATGGGGATGTGTATCGTGAACACGTAGCCCACGGCCTTGCGGATGTTGTCATAGATGCGGCGGCCGTCCCGGATGGTATCGACGATGGTGGAGAAGTTGTCGTCCATCAGAATCAGGTCGGCGGCCTCTCGGCTGACCTCGCTGCCGCGCTTGCCCATCGCGATGCCGATGTCAGCGTATTTGAGCGCGGATGCGTCGTTGACGCCGTCGCCGGTCATGGCCACGATCTCGCCGTTGTCCTTGAAAGCCTTCACGATGCGCATTTTGTGCTCGGGGATCACGCGGCTGAAGACGCTGACGGTTTTGACCTTTTCGCGAAGTTCCTCATCGGTCATCTTTTCCAGCGCGTCCGCCGTAATGACATTGTCCACTTCATTCATGCCAATCTTGCGCGCAATGGATGAGGCGGTGATGCCGTTGTCGCCGGTGATCATCACGACGCGCACGCCCGCCTGGTTGCACAGCGCGATATCCCGCGCGACGCCCTCGCGCGGGGGATCGTTGACAATTTGAATGCCCGTTGTCGCCTTATTCGTAACGACTGTGAAGTTCAGCATTGTACCACGCTTAACTTTTGTTTTATCTACGGCAACACTGATGATGCGGGGTGCGTTATCGGTCACGGAGAACGAGTAGGCAACACTGGCTGGCCCGGCGCCGTATTTGCTGCTCACCTCAGCACTGAACATGTGTCTCCCCATTTGCGCTTCCGTCAGTTTCCGCTTGATAGTCCATGTCTTCCGTGTGCTCGTGGTCTTGGTCGGCTTGCTGCTGTATGCGATTACAGAGCCGTCCGCGTCGCGTATAATTATTTTTTTGGCGAGCTTTCCGCTCGTGACCTTAAAGACAACAGTACTACCAACATTGAGAGACGGACTGCTTACCGTGAAGCTCTTGACCTCCAAACTCGCTGTGCTTATATTGACGTTGATGGGTGTGGAAGCAAGTCCCGTCACGATCGAGTTGCTAGCCACGGCGCGATATTGGAACTCCCCGGAAACACTCATGACGGGTGAAAGTGTCCAGATGCGCGTACTGCCCTTCTTCTTATAGGTCTTCGTCGAGGCGACCTGCTTGTCATTCTGGTCGTATAGACGAACCAGTTTGACGTGTTTTCCCGTCACCACGGAGAATGTCGCTTTATCGCCAACAGTCAGTATGGCTTTCTTGATGGTAAACTTGGTTACGGGCAGCGGGTTCGGCGTAAGTGTCGGTGTGGGCTTAGGCGTGGGTGTCGGTGTGGGCTTAGGCGTGGGCGTTGGTGTGGG
>JAEZTD010000048.1 GCA_023443705.1 Bacillota bacterium
GGCCAACACCATGATGAAGCGGGATGTCGACTACGTGGTCAAGGACGGCCAGGTGGTCATCGTGGACGAATTCACCGGACGCCTGATGACCGGACGGCGCTACTCGGACGGCCTCCATCAGGCCATCGAGGCCAAGGAGCATGTGAAGGTGGAGCGGGAGAGCAAGACCCTCGCCACCATCACCTTCCAGAACTATTTCCGCATGTACAAGAAGCTCTCCGGCATGACCGGTACGGCCAAGACGGAGCAAGACGAGTTCGAGGGCATCTATAAGCTCGACGTCGTCACCATCCCCACCAACAAGCCCATGATCCGCGACGACAAAAACGACTCGGTCTACACCACTGAGCGGGGCAAGTTCCAGGCGGTAGCGAACGAGGTGGAAAAGCGCCACAAGACCGGGCAGCCGGTCTTGGTCGGAACCGTGTCGGTGGAAAAGAGCGAGTATGTCAGCCGCCTTCTCGACCAGCGCGGCGTGAGCCATGTGGTCCTGAACGCCAAATTCCATGAGAAAGAAGCGGAGATCGTCGCCCAGGCGGGCAAGAAGGGCGCCGTCACCATCGCCACCAACATGGCGGGCCGCGGCACCGACATCCTGCTCGGCGGCAACCCCGAATTCATGGCCAGGCACCGCATGAAGCAGCTGGGCTACGCGGAGGAACTGATCGAGGAAGCCATCGGCCACGCCGAGAACGTGCCGGACGAGGTCAAGGAGGCCCGCAAGCTCTTCCGCGATCTCTATGCCCAGTACCGCGTCGAGACCGACCGGGAGCACGACGAGGTCGTGAGTCTGGGCGGCCTGATCATCATCGGCACCGAGCGGCATGAGTCCCGCCGCATCGACAACCAGCTGCGCGGTCGCTCCGGCCGCCAGGGCGACCCGGGCTCCAGCCAGTTCTTCATCTCGCTGGAGGACGACCTGATGCGCCTGTTCGGCTCCGACCGGATCCAGCCGCTGATCGAGCGGCTGAAGATCGAAGAGGGCCAGGCCATCGAATACGGCATCCTCTCGAAGCAGATCGAGGGCGCGCAAAAGAAGGTCGAGGCCCGGAACTACGACATCCGAAAGAGCGTTTTGCAGTTTGACGACGTGATGAACCAGCAGCGCGAGCTGATCTACCGCCAGCGCCGGGAGGTGCTCGAGGGCGACGACATCATGGGCCATATCGCCGGCCTGCGAGAATCGCTGATCGGCGAGTCGGTGGACCATCTGGCCGCCAACGAGCAAGATGAGACCACCTGGGACATCCACGGCATCGCCGAATACCTGGAGCGCATCTGCCTGAAACCCGGCGACGTCAAGGCCGCCTTTGATTCGCTCCAGCGCTACGACCGCGACAACTTCAAAGCGGCGCTGGTCGAGCGCTCCGCCGCGTTCTACCAGGAGCGGGAAAGGATGATCTCCGAAGTCGGCATCGACATGCGGGAGTTTGAGCGCGTGGCGCTCCTCGGCGCGGTGGACCGCCGCTGGATGGACCACATCGACGCGATGGATCAGCTGCGGGACGGCATCGGCCTTCGCGCCTACGGACACAAGGACCCCATCGTCGAGTACAAGATCGAAGGGTTCAACATGTTCGAGGAAATGAGCCGCCTGATCCAGGAGGATACGTTGAAGCGGCTGTACATGGCCGTTCTCGTCAAACCGCCGGAGCGCAAGGAGGTTGCCACCCCGGTGGCCGCCACCCATGGCGGTTCCGACACCGCGTCCCCCAAGCAGCCAGCAAAGGCGGGGGACAAGGTGGGCCGCAATGCGCCCTGCCCCTGCGGCAGCGGGAAGAAGTACAAGGAGTGCTGCGGGAAGGGCGCGTAGCGCCTGGCCGAAATCTTCGCTTTGCGAATCTTTGCGGCCAATGAAGACGGCGCGCGCCCTACAAGCCACGGCTTGCGATCGGGCTCGCGCGATATAATGAAGCAGCCTACGGCCGCGCAGGTCGCCATCCGGCGGCTTTGATCCGCCGGAAAGATTTCATCTTTCCGACGAAAAGGGGCCACGGCCCCCTCCCCGTGAAGGATTACCGGGTTCGTCGTTGACGACGCTCGGCCTTCCAGAAGACTTTAAAGGATGTGAACTCATGATCGAAACCGATGGCTTCAAGCAGGATCTCATCGCCATCCGCAAAATGATCCGAGAGGCAGGTGACTCACTTTGACGTGGCTCACCTTGAAGAACAGCTGGTAGAATACCAGGAAGACATGGCCTCGCCCGGTTTCTGGGACGACATCGACCGCGCGCAGAAGGTCAACCAGAAGGCGCATTCGGTGGAGGCGCGCATCGCGCACTTCAAAGCGCTGAACAACCGTGCGGATGATCTGGAGGTCCTGATCGGCCTTGCCGACGAAGAAGACGACCAGTCGCTGGTGCCGGAAATCGCGGCCGAGATCGGCGCAATGAAGAAGGATCTGGATTCGCTCCGGCTCACCACGCTGCTCTCCGGCGAGTATGACCAGAACGACTGCATTCTTTCGCTGCACGCGGGGGCGGGCGGCACCGAGGCCCAGGATTGGTGCCAGATGCTCTACCGCATGTATACGCGCTTCGCCGAGCGCATGGGGCTTGCCGTCAAGGAACTGGACTTTCTGGATGGTGACGAAGCCGGCGTCAAGTCGGTCACTTTCGAAATCAGCGGCGATTATGCCTACGGCTTTTTGAAGAGTGAGCGCGGCGTGCACCGGCTGGTGCGCATTTCTCCCTTCGATTCCGCCGCGCGGCGGCATACGTCGTTTGCGTCGCTGGACGTGGCGCCGGTTATTGACGACGCGGGCGAGACCGAAATCAAATCAGACGACCTGCGCATCGACACCTACCGCTCCTCGGGCAAGGGCGGCCAGCACGTCAACAGGACGGACTCCGCCGTGCGCATCACCCACCTGCCGACAAACATCGTCGTGCAGTGCCAGAACGAGCGGTCGCAGCTTCAGAACAAGGAAACCTGCTTCCGCATGCTGCGGGCGCGCCTGGCGGAGCTCAAGGAGCGCGAGCGGCAAGAGCAGATGGGCGACATCAAGGGCGAGCTGAAAAAGATCGAGTGGGGCAGCCAGATCCGATCCTACGTGTTTCAGCCCTACACGATGGCCAAGGATCACCGCACGAACTATGAAATGGGCGACATCGGCGCGGTCATGGACGGAGACCTCGAAGGCTTTGTGACCGCATATCTGCAGAAGCTGTAAGAAATACACAGTACAACGGTCTGTTTTTGACGAATGCGGTCAAAAACAGACCGAAGTCTTGTTGAAAGGAGCCGGTTTTGGTGAAAAAAGGCCGCGCCGGATGGCGGCGGATGCAGACGGCCATTTGCATTCTGGGCATGGCGCTGGTGGTCCCCGCGCTGCTCCTCGCCGCCTTTGAGTGGGGCGCACTGGACAGGTCGCACCATCAAGCCCTTTATGACGCGCTGGGTTCCGTGGAAGCGGCGGGGGTCGACAAGGCGGCACTCTCCGAGATCGGTGACATGCTGGTGGATTATCTGAAGGAAGATCGGGCCGATCTCTCAATGGAGGCCGTCGTGAACGGCGCGAAGCAGCCGGTCTTCAACCAGCGGGAAGTGGACCACATGGCGGATGTGCTCGAGCTGTTCCGGCTGGAGCGGCGTCTCGTGTGGGGACTTCTTCTGCCGGGGTTAATGCTGACGGCCATCGGGCTCTTTGGGTCCGGCTGGACAAAACGGCTCGCCCTCGCGGGAGGCATCGGACAGGGCTTCTGGCTGGCGCTGGCGGCGTTCGCAGCCGTCTGGGCCGCATTTGACTTCAACGCCGTGTTTTTGGGCTTTCACAGGCTCCTGTTTCGAAACGACCTCTGGCAGCTGAACCCGGCGACGGATCTGATGATCCGCATGCTGCCTGAAAAGTTCTTTGCCGCGGTGGCGGTGTGGGCAGCCGGGCGGATGCTGATCGTACAAGTGGCGCTGGCCGCGCTCTGGGCGCTGCCGGCGGCGCTTCACCGGTTACCCAAAAGGAGAAAGACGGCATGAATTATCAAGAAACCGCGCGCAAAAAGGCGGAAGCACTTCGGGGAACAGAGCGGGCGACCATTCTGGCCGTCGAGACCTCCTGCGACGAAACCGCGATCGCCGTGGTTCGGGACGGGCGGGAGGTGCTCTCCGGCGTTGTAGCGTCCCAGATCGGCACCCATGCGCTGTACGGCGGCGTAGTGCCGGAGATCGCGTCGCGCATGCACGTCTCAGCCCTCGATCCGCTGGCGAGGGAGGCGCTCGCCCGGGCACAGCTTAATATAGAAGAAATTGACGCGGTGGCGGTCACGTTCGGCCCGGGTCTCGTGGGCGCGCTGTTGACTGGGGTCAGTTGGGCGAAGGCTTTTG
>JAEZTD010000069.1 GCA_023443705.1 Bacillota bacterium
CTCCAGCGAAGGCAAAATTGTGGACGCCGATGGCAGGGCGGTTTCCATTGTCGGCGCGGACGGCACGGTGTACGTCCAGGGCGACAGCCAGTATACGGTGACGGTTTCGAGCTATTCTATCACTTGCGATCTGACAAACGCGGGCACAGTCTCCAACTGGAGCGAGCACGAGGTGTCCTTCGAGTAAATCCAGAAACCGAACATACGGATGCCGCTACCGGAAGCACCGGTGGCGGCATAAATCGTTAATAGGCCTCCCAATCATTCAGGCTGCCGAAGCGCAGGTTCAACGGAGCGCCGCTTCGCGGTCATACCTCGGATTTACAGGCTCCTCAGCGCGTCGACGAGGCCGGTTTTGCCCTTGGTCTTCTCGTCCTTCATCTTGATGAGCCGGGCGGGCACGCCGGCCACCACCTGATTCTCCCCGACATCCGCAATGACCACGCTGCCCGCAGCCACCACCGCGCCGCGCCCAATGCGCACGCCCTCCAGCACCACCGCGTTGGCGCCGATCAGTACGTCGTCCTCCACCACCACGGGGGTGGCGCTGGCCGGTTCCACGACGCCCGCGAGCACCGTGCCCGCGCCGATGTGGCATCTGGCGCCAACTTCCGCACGGCCGCCAACCACCACGTTCATGTCGATCATGGTCTCCGCGCCGATCACCGCGCCGATGTTGAGGACGGCACCCATCATGATGACCGCCCGGTCTCCGATGGTCACTCGGTCGCGAATGAGGGCGCCCGGCTCGATGCGGGCGTTGATGTTTTTAAGGTCGAGAAGCGGCACCGCGCTGTTACGGCGGTCGGCCTCGATCACCATGTCCTCGATCTTGTCCTTGTTGGCCTCGAGCGCCTTTGAGACGTCGGCCCACTCGCCGAAAACAATCCGGTCGCCCGCGCCAAACACGCGGCAGCCGGGCATATCAAAGGCCTCGCCCTTCAGATAAACCTTGACGGGCGTCTTTTTCGGCGCTTCGTGGATGAAGCGGATGATTTCTTCCGCAGCGTTCATAGTTTTACCTCCAGCACGTCCTGCATCGTATAGAGCCCGGGGCCCTTCCCCGCGGCAAACCTCGCTGCGCGCACCGCGCCGTTTACGAAAATCTGGCGGCTGGTGGCGCTGTGGGTCAGTTCGATGGTCTCGTCCTCGCCGTAGAAGATCACCCGGTGCTCTCCGGCATCGGTGCCGCCGCGCACGGAGTGAATGCCGATCTCGCGGCCGCGCGCCCCCGTCTGTCCCTCGCGCCCGTAGACGCGCGCATATTCCTGCGCGGGGTCGATGGCGTCCACCAGCAGCTTGGCCGTGCCGCTGGGTGCGTCGGCCTTCTTGTTGTGGTGGGTTTCGACGATTTCCACGTCGAACGAGTCCATCAGCATCGGCGCAACCAGCTTCAGTGCCTTTACGAGCACCGCCACGCCTGTGGAATAATTTGATGAATGTACGATGGCGGTCTTTTCCGACGCCTCGCGGATCCTATCAAGCTGCGCCGCGTCGTACCCGGTGGTGCCCAGAACCAGCGGACAGCCCCTGGAAACGCCGAAGGCCAGCACCTTTTCAAGGTTTCCGGGGTAGGAGAAGTCCACCGCCACATCGGCCCTGCCCGGCACGTCCTCCGGCCGTTCGAAAAGCCCCACGTCCACCACGCCGAGGATTTCGAAATCCCCCGCGCGGATCATCGTTTCCTCGATCAGGCGGCCCATGCGCCCGTGGCCGATCAGAATCGCCCGCGTCATACGCCAAGCACCTGCATGGCCTTGACGAGCTTCTCCCGGTTCGCGGGGTCCATCTCCGTCAGCGGTAGGCGGTAACCGCCCACACCCATGCCTCGAATGTTCATCGCTTCCTTGATGGGAATCGGATTGACCTCTACAAAGAGCGCATTGATGAGCTCCAGGTACTCAAGCTGCAGTGCCGCCGCCTTTTTGTAGTCGCCCTTGATGCAGGCGTGGGTGATGTCCCGGCACTGGGTGGGGCACAGGTTCGCGAAAACGCTGATGACGCCCGTACCGCCCAGGCTCATCACCGGGACGATCATGTCGTCGTTGCCGGAGAGCAGCTGGAAATCGTCCGAAATGTAGCGCGCAACCTTGGCGACGTAAGAAATGTCCCCGCTGGCCTCCTTAAGCGCCACGATGTTCTTGTGCTTGGCGAGCGCGGCCACCGTTTCCGGAGCCAGCGAGCAGCCGGTGCGGCCCGGCACGTTGTAGAGGATGATCGGCATGTTCACCTGATCCGCGACCGCGGCGAAGTGCCGGTACATGCCCCGGGCATTGGCCTTATTGTAATATGGAGTGATCAGAAGCAGGCCGTCCACGCCCAAATCGGCGTAGGCGCGGCTCTTCATCAGCGCGGTTTCGGTGCAGTTGGAGCCCGCACCCGCGATGACGGGGATCTTTCCGCCGACCGCGTCCATCACGCACTTGACGACGGCTTCGTCCTCCTCGTGCGTCATGGTGCTGGATTCGCCGGTGGTGCCCAGCGCAACGATGCCGTCTGTGCCGCTCTGAACGTGCCAGAGGCATAGTTCCTTCAGCTTCTCAAAGTTGACCGACCCATCCTCATGGAAGGGCGTCACGATGGCTACGAAACTTCCCTGAATCATCTGCCTTCACTCCTTTCAATAATTTTCGCCCATCATAGCAGATTTGCCAGCCAAAATCAACCAACACACCGAATTCTTCACTTTTTCGCCCCATCAAGTCGTGGTATCATGGAGAGCATAACAAGGGAGGTTGATGAATGTGATCGATCACCTTACCCGCGACCGGCGCGCGCTGCACCAGATCCCCGAACTTCAGTTTGATCTGCCGAAGACCCAGGCATACCTTCTGGAAGCACTGAAGGAAACCGGCGCGGAAATCGAAGCGCTCCGCCCCACCGGCGTCCTCGCCTTCTTCGACGGCGGCAAAAAAGAAACCGCCGCGTTCCGAAGCGACATGGACGCGCTGCCGATTCAGGAGATCAAAACCGGCGGCTACGCCTCCACCCACCCCGGCAGGATGCACGCCTGCGGCCACGACGGCCACATGGCGATGCTCCTTCAACTGGCACGCTACGCGAAGGAACACATCTCGGAGCTTTCCCGGAACCTGCTTCTCATCTTCCAGCCCGCGGAGGAGGGCGGCGGCGGGGCCCGCGGCATCGCAGCGAGCGGTGTTTTCGAGCGACGGAACGTGACGCACATCTTCGGCCTGCATGTCGCGCCGGAGCTGCCCACCGGCACGCTCGCGTCCCGTCCGGGGGCGTTCTTCTCAAAATCCAGCGAAGTTTACGCCACCTTCCGAGGAAAGAGCGCCCACGCGGCGAATTCGGAGGAAGGTCTCGACGCGCTGTCCGCCGGTGCGGATTTCATCCTGCGCGCTCAGGCGATGGAAAATGCTTTCCCGGCGGAGGTCTTCCGCCTTTTAAAGTTCGGAAAATTCGAAGCGGGCACCGCGCCCAACATCATCGCCGAAGAGGCGCGCCTGACCGGCACGCTGCGCGTCTTTGACAATACCGTATTCGCCGATCTGCAAAAGGGCCTTTCGGACACCGCCCGGGCCATTGAGGCAAAGTGGGGCGTTCAGGTGGACCTCGACTACTCGCCCAGCTACCCGCCCCTTTTGAACGACCCCGCGCTTTACGCGCGCGCGGTTCCGCTAATCAAGGGCTCCGATTACCGCGAGCTCCCGAAACCCACCATGCTCAGTGAGGATTTTTCCTATTACCTCGAAAAGGTGCCCGGCGTGTTCTTCAAGCTGGGCATCGGCACCGGCATCCCGCTGCATACCCCCGAGTTCGATTTTGACGAATCCGCCCTCGTTTACGGCGTGGAGGCGATGATCGCGCTGGCGAACTTGAAATAAGCCCAGCGCGGAGTCCTTTTAATTCTTGTGCCGATCTCGCTTTATCTTAGTACTGTAGTAAAACGTTAACTTGACATCTTGATGCGCTCGTGCTACGCTTTGCGGCAAGGAGCTGATGTCGGTGAATCCGTTTGAAGACATTTTACGGCCGGAAGAGCGCGTAACACTTACGCTTCGCCGCATGTACGAGCGCCACGGCTACCAGAAATACCTGATGGGGCGGTTCGAGGAATACGAGCTGTACCT
>JAEZTD010000120.1 GCA_023443705.1 Bacillota bacterium
GCACCAAGAGCCCCCTACCCCCGCTTTACCCCCAACAGCATTCCTCAGTAGCTCAATGGCAGAGCATTCGGCTGTTAACCGAAGGGTTGTAAGTTCGAGTCTTACCTGAGGAGCCACCAAGTCCACAACCTTCCTGCTAAGGTCGTGGACTCTTTTCTTTGTATCGAGGATGAACGGGGGTATGTGAAGCTCTGCTCCCTTTCTTATTCGCGCGGCGTTGTACTGTAGTCATGAGCAAAATGGCTCCTCTCCTATGATACCAAATCCAAACATAAATCACTCGTTGCGCCGGTTCTTTTTGCGCAGGCAAGGTTGGTTTCCCTTAGGAAACCAAGTCGCTTTGCGGCCGCGGGATTCAACTGGGTTTGAATCACATGCCGCTGTGTCGCCTTCCGCTCAAAACAGCGCTGCATTTCACGCCGAAGGCGTATCCCGAAGGATTTCCTCGCTCCGGCTCCTTGCTCCGTATTGCCCCCCCTCGACGCTTTGGAGTGATTAATACTTTATTTTGGTATGAGCGTCAGATCTAACGGCACCCTGTGATTTATATCGGATAAGCATGAACGGAATCCATGGCTTGATGTGTTTCTGATCATCCTGTATAATGCTGGAAACAGCGACGGAAGGCGCACTTACCACGGTGCGTCTGGGAAGGTACGAATACCTGTGAAACTAAGAAAGAAAAGGCGCAAGCTGATGGGTGTGCTGATTGCGATCATGCTGGCGCTGACCGTGCTGGCATTGAACCCGACACTGCATGTACAGACGTACGAAGTGAAGTCGGAGAAAATGACGAGCAGGATGCGCATCGCGCTTGTCACGGATCTTCACTCCTGCAGATACGGGGAAAATCAGGCCGACTTGATCCGCGCGATTGGCGAAAAGAATCCAGGTATCGTCTTACTCGGTGGCGATATCTTCGACGACATCCTGCCCAACGATCGTGCGGAGCAGATGATTAAGGGAATTGCCGGCAAATATCCCTGCTACTATGTAACCGGGAATCACGAATACTGGAGCGGAAACATCGACGGGATACTGGAGACGGTTCGGTCGTATGACGTGACGATTTTGAGTGGAACGTATGAAACGATAGAGTTGAACGGGCAGAAGATCAACGTCTGCGGGGTAAGTGATCCTGATGTCGTTTCTTACACAGAAATGGAAGTTGGTACAGAGGAGCAACTGGAGATGCTGAAGGACGTACAAAAAAGTGGCGACTACACCATTTTGCTTGCGCATCGCCCGGAGGAAATTGAGCGCTATTCAGAGTATGGCTTTGATCTTGTGCTCTCTGGGCACACACACGGCGGTCAGTGGCGATTGCCCGGAATCGTCAACGGCCTGCTTGCTCCAGATCAGGGATGGTTTCCCCAGTACGCTGGCGGGGAATATTTCGTAAATGGTACAAAACTGATCGTCAGCCGCGGACTGGCGAGAGAAAGCACGCGAATTCCAAGAATCTTCAATCGGCCGGAACTGGTCGTCGTCAATCTGGAGAGTGCAGGATGAGTGGATTTTTCCAGAAACACTTGTTACACAGCGATACACACCTCGGATGATCATGAGGCTGCTGGGGATTGACTTGTCTATCATGATGCCCTATAGTAGAATACGGTAATTGCAACTTTGAAGGGAGTACTCCTGATGAATAAGCCCGTCCGCGCAATTCTATCGCTTTGCCTAGCGCTTTTCCTTTGCGTAGCCTTTCTAGCCCCCGCATATGCGCAATCATTACCCATCACCGGCCTTGTTCTGGTGGGAAACCTTCCGCTCGAAGCGGAAATCATCCAAAACAGCTCAGACGGGCAAGGCAATTACTTGGAAGAGTTGATGGCATTTGAGGGCGCCATCAAATTGGTGACGCTGCGGCAGGAAGTGAATGAAACGCATCCTCTTGAGATGCCGATCAAGGATTTCCTATCGGCTTATTTCGAAGACATACGCGAGGATGAGCTTCTGGAAGCGGGCCCTGTCGCAGCATATCCCACAGAGCGCATCCGCTTCACAACCGGTTCCGAGGAGGATACTGCGGTAATTGACGCGGTTATGATCCGAACCGATGGATTCTACTTCGCGTTTTGGGCGGACACCCAGATCGATATTTACTATGGATATCGGGATCAGTTTCAAGAAGGAGAAGTGCCGGAGCTGATCGATCAGTGGGTTGAATCGCTCGATTTGTTTGATTCCGACGAATCCGTTGAAGTCAATCAGGGCGGAGATGCCTCCAGTGATCAAAACGCCGAAGACAGTGAACCGCCGTATTGGAATGGCTTCGATTTCGGGCCGAACCTTGAATACACAGAAGAGCATTTATCCGTGGGCGACCCTGGCGACTACCTGAACGCCGCCGAAGCAGCCAAACTGACATTCGACACGATGCGGGACAAGGGCAATGTCCCTGAATACAGCGACAGCGCGCATTATACGATGACGTTGATCGACATAACGGACATTGAGGGCGAAGAGTGCTATCTTTATCGGCTGGACGTTGAGAGTCCGGACGGCACGAATGGCGCCGCCTATGCTTACGCCTATCAGAGCGGAAACATCTATATGCAAGGACAGGGCGGTCAATGGGTGCTGCCCTAAGGATCGTAAGCTGGCGATATCACCAGTATTACACACGCACCCCTCTCGGCTTACCTCCATTGCGAGCTTTCGTGAAATAAGGTTTTGAGCGCAACATCTCCCTAAGGAGCCATGAGGCCCGCAACGTTCAATGGAGCGTTGCGGGTATTTCCGTTGCTGTTTGTTTTCTGGGATTGAAAAAAATCCGCGTAGTGACGATGACGAGCGTCGCAGAAGATTTTCGCATGTCGCGCACGACGCGGTCAAATATGGTAAAATATGCGGTATGATCCGTCGAGTTGTGGGGATTTACGCGAACCGGTGCATTTTCCCTCAGGAAGGATGGGCAAAATGGAACTGCAGAAGCCTTGGATCAAACTGACCGGGTTCCTGAATCGGGAAGATGCGAACCGAATTGCGGAACTTGAAGCGGTATGTGCCCGAACGGATCAGATGTCCTTCAAGCTGGAGCTTCCTTACAAGCTGGGGGGCGCGGCCAGTGCGGAACTGTCTGCGAAAGCGCCTGACATAAACGAGTTGATGTACTTTGATGGCGAGCGCCTCATCGGCTATATCGGCATAGGCTGCTTTGGCGAACCGGACTCGCCGCCGGAGCTCATGGGCATGGTGCGCCCGGAATACAGAGGTCAGGGAATATTCACGGCGCTTCACAATCTTGCTGTTTCTGACTTGAAGCGCAGGTGCTGCAAAAAAGCGCTGCTGCTCTCGGACGGAAGGGTGGCTTCCGGGCGACAGTTCATTCAAAAGATCGGAGCGGTGCATGATCACTCGGAATTTGAAATGTACTTGAAGCGTGCGGCCACGCGCCGAGAGGATCTTGCGGTTGCAGTTGAGCTTCGCAAGGCCGTTAACGCCGACGCGCCGGAGGTGGAAAGGCAGAACGCCATTTACTTCGGGGACGAACGCATTGACGACGGAGAATGGCAGCACGCGCGCTTGCTTCCCGAGGAGGAGGAAAAGCGTGGCATGACCATCTTTCTGGCGGAACAGGGCGGGAAAACCGTTGGAAAGGTTCATCTCCAGCTGATTGATGGACTGGGTGGCATATATGGTCTGGGCGTACTGCCGGAGTACCGAAGCAAAGGCCTCGGCCGGGCAATTCTGGCGATGGCCGTTGAGCGGTTGAAGGGCGTGGGTGCACAGGAGATTACGCTGCAGGTGGCGACGGACAACCCGAACGCACTGCACCTGTACGAGTCCTGCGGATTTGAGACGACTTCCGTCATGGAATATTATGGGCTGCCCTTGTGCAGACGCGACGAATGCCAGTAGCTTTGCGGGTTTGAGGTGCCTTGTCTGCGTTGTGTTGCGAAATATGACGCCAGAAACGTTCGAAAAGCATGATGTTGAACAGATGGCTTGTCAAAAAAGCACAAATAGTTGTCTAGCCTCTGTGCGAGGAACGGGAAATTTGGTATAATCTACAAAGTTGGATTTATGGCATTGTGTAAAGAGGTGAGCGCATGCAATCCAGTGCGATTGACGCAATTCGGCAGGCGGAGATGAAGGCGGACGATTTGCTGCGCAGCGCGTCGGAAGAGGCGCAGCGTATCCTTGAGGAAGCCGCTGCCGGGGCGGCAAAGAACGACAGCGCCGCAAGGCAGGCGGCGGACAGCATCGCCGAAGCGATGCTGGATCAGGCGCGGTCCAAGGCGGAAAACGAAAAGTCGGCGGCGCGGGAAGCATTGCGGCAGGAACTTGACGCACTGGACGCAACGGTCGAAAAGCGGCGACCGGCGGCGATCGAGAGCATTCTCCGGCTGATCGGAGACCGCTAATTTGGCGCATTTCATCGAAAGGGGCGAACGCAGGCAATGGCTGTCGTGAAAATGGATCGGATCTGTGTCTGCGCGCTGAAAAAAGACCGAAAGCAGCTGTTGGAATTCCTGCAGCGGCAGGGAAGCGTCGAGGTGTCGAAGGCGAAGCCGGACGAGCGGTTTTCAGCGATTGACACGACCGCTTCCTGCGCTCTTTTTGAAAAGAACGCGAAGACCGCCGCTTCTGCGGCGGAGATACTGAACCGTTACTGCCCGGAGAAGTCTTCCGCTCTGAGCTTTTTAAGCGGGCGCAAGGTGTTGAGCGTCGAGGAGAGCGACGCTTTCGCGGCGCGGTGGAGCGAACCAATGAGCGCCGCGGAGCGCATTCTGTCGCTGGAGCGGGAGGTCGCGCAGGCGCAGGCCGAGATCCTGAAGCTCGAAGCCGCGGAGGAGGCGCTGGTTCCGTGGCTCGATTTGCCGGTACCACTGTCCTTTCAGGGGACATCCAGGGTCAATGGATGGGTCGGTTCCGTGCAGGGGGAACACAGCGAAGCCGACTTGCTGCGCGAGATGACGCAGGCGGTGCCGACGCTGGGCCCGGTGCATGTCGAGGTCGTCCACGCCTCCAAGGAGATGACCAGCTTCTACCTGATGGCGCTGAAACGAGACGCGAAGGGCGTGGAAGAGGCGCTTGCCGCGCTCGGTTTTGCCAGGCCGCAGAGCCTGTCCTCGCGCGTGCCTGCGGAGGCGCTCGAACGCATGAAGGAAAAGAAGCGGAACGCGCAGGCGCGCATCGACGCGTCCACGGCGGAAATCAAGGGCCTCGAACTGCTGCGTGCGGAATTCAGGATGCTCGAGGATTACCTGCGCATGCGCGCTGAAAAGTACGATACGCTGGAGCGGCTGGGGCAGTCCAGACACGCGTTGGTACTCACGGGCTATGTGCCACACGAGGATGCCGCCGCGCTGGAAAAGCGGCTGACGGACCGGTTTGACTGCGTGGTGGAGCTTTCCTCCGCGGCGGACGACCCCGACATGCCCATCAAGCTGAAAAACCGCCCCTATGCCGCCGCCACCGAGACGGTGCTGGAGAACTACAACCTGCCCTCCAGCAAGGAGATCGACCCGTCGCCGGTGATGAGCTTCTTCTATTATCTGATGTTTGGGCTTATGCTGTCGGACGCGGGTTACGGCCTCATCCTGGCCGTCGCCTGCGCGGTTCTGCCGGTTCTTTACCCCGACATGGAGGACTCCTGGCGGCGGACGATGCGCATGTACTTCTGGTGCGGCGTGTCTACGGTGTTCTGGGGCGTGATGTTTTCCAGCTACTTTGGCGACGCGGTCAACGTAATCTCCGCCACCTTCTTCGGGCGAGAGGTTGCCATTCCGCCGCTTTGGTTTTTGCCGCTGGAACAGCCGATGCGCCTTCTGATTTTCTGCCTGGGCATCGGCATCGTACACCTGGTGGCCGGATACGTGATGAAGGCTCGGAACCTCGCCGCCCACGGTCATTATCTGGACATCTTGTACGACTGCGGCTACCCGGTCGGCTTCATGGCGGGCTTCCTGGTGGTTCTGATGGGCAGCGGGATGTTTCGGGACATGGCGGGTTTTGCGCTTCCGCTCCCCGGCTGGCTGAGTCAGGGATGCCTGCTCCTTTCGGGCGCGTGCGCGCTGGGCATTGTATTGACCGGCGGACGCGAGAGCAAGAGCTGGGTCAAGCGCATCCTGAAAGGGCTGTACGCGGCGTACAATGTGGTCGCTGGGTGGCTCAGCGACATCCTTTCGTACTCGCGCCTTCTGGCGCTGGGGCTTGCGACAGGCGTCATCGCTTCGGTATTCAATTCGCTGGGCACGATGGCCGGCGGGAGCGTCTTTGGCGCGGTGATGTTCATACTGGTATTCCTGATCGGGCAGGCGCTCAACATGGGCATCAACCTTCTGGGTGCCTACGTGCACTCCAACAGGCTTGAGTATGTGGAGTTCTTCGGGAAGTTCTACGAAGGGACGGGTAGAAAGTTCAAGCCCTTCGGCGTACATACAAAGCACTACAAATTTGAGGAGGAGACTTGAGGATGGAATCGTTTGGCATTTTCTTCGCGGTACTTGGGATGGCGCTGGCTGCGCTTCTGCCGGGAATAGCTTCTTCCATCGGAGTCAGCCAGGCGGGCCAGGCGGCCGCCGGCGTCGTGACGGACGATCCGTCGAAGTTCAGCAAGGTGCTGATTCTTCAGCTGCTCCCGGGTACCCAGGGCATCTACGGCCTTCTGATCGCCTTCGTCACCATGCTCAACATCGGCCTCCTCGGCGGCTCCGCCAGCATTTCGCTGGTCAAAGGGCTGTGCTATCTGGCGGCCTGCCTGCCGATGGCCATCGTCGGCTATCTGTCCGCCGTCTATCAGGGCAAGGCGTCCATTGCCAGCATCAACCTGGTTTCAAAGCGCCCCGACCAGTTTGGTAAGTCCATGATCTTCCCGGCGATGGTCGAAACCTACGCGATCCTCGCGCTTTTGATCAGCCTTCTGGGTGTAATGAACGTCACCAATTTGCCCGTTTGAGGAGGTCTACCATGGCCGGCCTTGATACCATCACGAAGACCATTCTGGAAGAAGCGGGTGCCGAGGCGCAGGCGATCCTGGAGCGCGCCCGCGCGGAAGCCGCGCGCGTCCTCGCCGAAGCCAAGGCGGCAACCGACGGTGACTGCGAGAAAATCGTAGAAGCCGGGCGGCAGCGCGCCGAGGACACCCGCCTGCGGGCGGAAGGCGATGTCGCTATGGAAAAACGTCGCGCGCTGCTTGAGCGCAAGCAGCGGCTCTTGGACGATGCGGTGCGCGCGGCGCGGGAGGCGGTGCTCCATGAGCCCGCGGACAGATATTTTGAATTTCTGAACCGTCTCGCCCAAAAAAACGCTGAAAAGGGCGTCGGCATCATGTATCTGTCGAAGCACGATCTGTCGCGTCTGCCGGAGGGCTTCCATCAGGCGCTGAACCGCGCGCTGCCCGAAGGCGCGGAGATCGACATCTCGTCGAGCGCTCGTCCGATTGACGGCGGGTTCATCCTGAAATACGGAGACATTGAGCAGAACTGCTCGCTGGCGGCGATCTTTGACGAGAACCGGGAACGGATTCTCGACGCCGCACGCGCCGCGCTGTTTGACTAACCGAAAGCCGCGCGAAAGGAGGCAGGCGCTTTGCCCGATACAATCTACGCGGTGACCCGCGTACACAACAACGAGCAGAACATGCTGGATCGTCTGGACATTGAGCGGCTTATTGCCGCGAGGACGGGCGGCGACGCATTGCGCATGCTCCGTGACAAGGGCTGGGGCGCGCAGGACGCGCCGGACGGGGACATCGACGGGTTCCTCGCCGCGGAGCGCGCCCGCGCTTGGGCGTTTGTGGAGGAGATTGCGGAGGATATGAGGCCCTTCGAGCTGTTTCGGCTCGGCGCGGATTACCATAACCTTAAAGCCGCGATCAAGCTGTGCCACGCCGGGCACACAGACGATGAAGCGGCGCGCTACCTCCTGCCCGGCGGCACGATCCCGGCGGCGCACATCGTAAAGGCGGTGTCAACGCGAGACGATTCCGCCCTTCCGCCCCAGATGGCCGAGGTGGCGCGAAAAGCAAGCGAGGCGCTCCTGCACACGGGCAGCGGGCAAATTTCCGATTTTCTGGTGGATGCCGGTGCGATCACGGCGATAGACCGGGCGGGGAAGGAATCGCCGAGCGATCTTTTGCGCGCCTGGGCCCGCATTCAGGCGGATGCGGCCATCGTGAAGATCGCGCTCAGGGGCGCGCGTATGGGTCTCAGAAGGGACGCACTGGAAATCGCCATCCCTGAGGCCGGGAGCCTTGACCGGATGAGGATGATC
>JAEZTD010000133.1 GCA_023443705.1 Bacillota bacterium
GGCTGCCGGGTGGCGGGCACCGCCGCCGACGGGCGGGAGGGGATCGAACTGATCCGAAGGGTCAGGCCGGACATCCTCTTTACCGACATCCGCATGCCCAACATGGACGGGCTTTCGATGGTGGCGGCGCTCAAAAGCGAGTTTCCCGCCCTCAAGATCGCGGTCTTGACCGCATACCGGGAATTTGACTACGCGCGGCAGGCCATCACGCTGGGGGTGTCGAGGTACCTGCTCAAGCCCAGCAAGATGGACGAACTGAAGGAGGCCATCCGCTTCATGACCGCCCCGCCGGAGGCGGCGTCTCCGCCGGAGGAGGCGTCTGCGCCGGAGGGAGAGGCCGCGGGCAGCTTCGTCGTCCGGGCTGCGCTTTCCTACATGGAGGAAAACTGCGCCGCGCGGCTGACGCTGGGCAGCGTGGCGGATCACGTATTCGTCAGCCAATGGCACCTGTCGAAACTCATCAACCGGCACACCGGCAAGAACTTCTTCGACATCCTGAACCAGCTCCGGGTGGACCGCGCCCGGGCGCTCCTTCGCGACCCGTCGCTCAGGGTGCATGAGGTGGCGGAGATGGTCGGCTATGCCGATGTGGCCCACTTTTCCAAAAACTTCAAGAGGCTGACGGGCAAATCCCCCGTGGCGTACCGCGCCCGGATCATGTGAGCGGCTAAAAACCCGCTCAATCAATTTTCCCCGGCGACATGCTGGCCGAAGGCGAAAACCCGTCGTCCTTTTCACTCGTTCCCGGCGGCGCACGATCCCCCCGTCGTTCCACTTCACTCGTTCCCGGCGACATGCGCGCCGGGAACGGTTTCTGTAACCAGTGCGCACACTGGTGGAAGAAACGATTCCTCAAGTCAGCGAGCCGCCCGGAAACGCGCAGCGTTTCAGGCGAGCGAAGGAACCCCGCGCGCTGAAAGACGCGTGAGCGGATTTCGGCGCAATCGTCAGCGAACCGCCCGGAAACGCGCAGCGTTTCAGGCGAGCGAAGGAACCCCGCGCGCTGAAAGACGCGTGAGCGGATTTCGGCGCAATCGTCAGCGAGCTGCCCGGAAACGCGTCAGCGTTTCAGGCGAGCGCAGATACCCCGTCCCACGCGGCAAAAGGCCCGAAGGGAATTTTGCCACCATTCGCGGCGAAAAACGCGTAGCGGGTTTCGCCGCCAATAAACGCATAGCCGCGCCGCGCTCCGCATATCGTATAAAAGAAATACGCATGCGGGGAGTGATACGCTTGGAGAACCCAAACAACCGGATGACCGCCGCGGGCCGTCTGGAAGGCCCGCTGGAACTGAGCCACGAGGTGATGAACGAACCCTTTTACGCGGGGACGCTTCTGGTCAAGCGACTGTCCGGCGCGGTGGACCGGCTGCCGGTTACCATGCCCGGAAAATTGATCGCCGGAGGCCAGTGGCCCCTTGAGACACTCATCACCGTCGAAGGCCAGGTCCGCTCCTACAACAAGGTAATCGACGGCGCGGGAAGGCTGCTGGTGACGCTGTTCGCCCAGCACGTCCAGATCGGCGCCGAAAACGATACGCTCAACCGGGTGGAGCTTACTGGTGCGCTGTGCAAGCCGCCGGTGTACCGCTCCACACCCTTCGGGCGCGAGATATGCGACATGATGCTTGCGGTCAACCGCGCGTTCGGAAAGAGCGACTACCTGCCCTGCATCGCCTGGGGGCGCAACGCCCAGTACGCCGCCCGGTTCCGCGTGGGCGACCGGGTGCGCATCGGCGGTCGGCTGCAGTCCCGCGAGTACCAGAAGCTCCTGGAAAGCGGCGAATACATGAGCCGGAACGCCTTCGAGATCTCCGTGTTTACGCTGGAGGCCGATCGCGGCGAGGTCCCCGTACAGAGCGAGGCGGAGCACAAACCCGAGCACATTCCGGTTTAAAGGGCAAAGAATCCTTCCGCGGGGCACCGACGGCGCTTGGCGCCCCGCGATAGACTTATGGCCTGCGGCCCGCGTAAGGACGCCGGCCTTTTTTCATGACAAAAACAAAATGCCGTCATTGAATTTGGGTGTTTTTTGTGCTATGATCACAAGAGGGGTGATCTTCATGGGCGCTGAATACACAGGAAAAATCTGCGTTGTGACGGGTGCGGTTTCTCGCATCGGGCGCGCGCTGTGCGCAAGCCTTCTCGGACGCGGCGCCGTCGTGTATATGGGCGACGTCAGCGATGCGGCGCTTCGGACAATGGCCGATGTGTATAGCCTCGCCCATCCCGGCCGCGCCTTCGCGGTGCCCGCGGATGTGACGCAGCGGATCGACGCGCAACACATCGTGGATGTGGCCCTCGCCCGCAAGGGCAAACTGGACTGCCTGATGATGGCTGAGTCCGCCCCCTGCGGGGTGCCCATCGAGCAGGTGATGACCGAGAGCTGGCGCTACGCCATCGACGTCAACCTCATGGGCGTGGTGAACATGGTGGAAGCGGCGCTGCCGCCCATGCGCGCCCAGGGTCACGGGCGCATCACGCTCCTCATGCCGCTGTCGGGGCTGATGCCCGCGCCCTTTGAGGCTGTGTGCAGCGCCACTCACGCCGCGGCGCGGGCGCTCATTGAGAGCCTCCGCTACGAGCTTTGGGACGAAAAGATCCAATGCAACAGCGCCTGCCTGGACGGCGTGTTCGCGCCGGATTTCGAGCTGGGCGCGGACCGGAAGGCGGAAGCCGCCGCCGAGGCCGTGCTGGAGGGCATTTCCTGCAACGATCCGGTGATCATCTGGCCGGAGGAAGCGCGGCGGACGGTGGACGCCTGCGGGCCTTCCACCGACGAGCGGCAGGCTTGCCTTCTAAAGGACGCCCGTACGCGCAAGGCGGGCATGCGCACAAAGGGTGCATATATTTAGCGGGTTGCGCTGAAATCTCCTTCGGATCTTCCAGCGCGTGGAACTGGGTTTCTGCGCTCACCTGAAATCCTTCGGATTTCGGGCGGTTCGCTGACTTGCGGAATTGTTTCTTCCACCAGTGTTCACACTGGTTACAGAAACCGTTCCCGGCGCGCATGTCGCCGGGAACGATTGAGAAGAACGGCGGGGTTTTACCAGTAGTGCCGGAACGGTTGAAGGACGCGGCGGGCAGCGCGCATGTCGCCGGGGACGATTGAGTGGAACGGCGGGGGCGTGGAACTGCCTACCGGTGTACGGACTGGAAAAAGAAACCATTCCCGGCGCGCGTGTCGCCGGGAACGATAGAAAGAAACCAGGCCGGCAAGTTGGGTTCTTGAGTCCGCCGGAAGCGCATTTTGACGATCTTCTTCCGCCCGCAAAGGGCGGCAATGTTATGTATTGAGGAGGAACCGCTATGAAGAACGTGGTCGCCTACTATTCCCTGGGCGGCACCTGCCGCAAGCTGGCCGAGGCCCGTGCAAAGGCGCTGGGCGCGCCCGCCATCGCCGTGGAGGAAACCCGCAAGCGCAGCGTGGTCTCCGCGTTTACGGTGGGCTGCTTCCAGGCGCTCAAGCAGAAGCCCTCCGCCGTCAAGCCCATCAGCGAAAAAATCACGGGCTGCGACCATCTGGCGGTGTTTGTGCCCGTCTGGGCGGGCATGCCCGCGCCCGCGTTCAACGCCCTCGTCCCCGCGCTGCGCGGCGGGCAGGAAGTGGAGGTCTTCCTCGTCTCCGGCACCGGCGAAAGCAAGGCCGAGGACAAGGTGCGCGCGCAGCTCGAAGCCCGGGGCGTGAAGGTGACCGGAATTTCCAACGTCAAGGCGCCTTCCGCCAAATAATACGCATGCGACAGGGGGGATCCCCATGAAACTTACATTTCTCGGTGCGGCGCGCGAGGTGACCGGCAGCTGCTACTACCTGGAGACTGAAGGCGGCCGCCTTCTGATCGACTGCGGCATGGAGCAGGGCGAGGACGTCTACGAGAACCAGGAGATCCCGGTGGAGCCCGCGGACATCGATTGCGTGGTGCTGACCCATGCCCACATCGATCACTCCGGCAAGCTGCCGCTACTGTACAAGCGCGGCTTCCGCGGACCGATCTACGCCACCACGCCCACCCACCGGCTGTGCAACCTGATGCTGCGGGACTCCGCACACATCCAGGAGTTTGAGGCCGAGTGGCGAAACCGCAAGGCCAAACGGTCCGACGAGAAGCCCTACGTGCCCATGTACACGATGGAGGACGCCGTGGGCGCCATCGGCCTTTTCCGCCCGGTGGAACTCAGCGGCGAGGCGCAGGTGCTGCCCGGCCTCGTGGCCCGGTTCTCCGACGCGGGGCACCTTCTGGGCTCGGCCAGCGTTACGCTGACCAGCGAAAGCGAAAACTTCACCGTGGTGTTCTCCGGCGACATCGGCAACACCCATCAGCCCATCCTGAACGACCCCGTCCCGCTGACCAGGGCGGACTTCGTCGTGATGGAATCCACCTACGGCGACCGCAGCCACGGCCCCCGGCCGGACTACATCGCGGAGCTGTCCAGAATCATTCAGGAGACATTCGACCGGGGCGGCAACGTGGTCATCCCGTCCTTCGCCGTGGGCCGCACCCAGGAGATGCTCTACTTCCTCCGGCAGATCAAGGCGGAGAGGCGCATCAAGGGCCACGGGGATTTTACCGTCTACGTGGACAGCCCGCTGGCCATCGAGGCCACGAACGTGTTCCGCGAGAGCGACATCTCCTCCTTTGACGAGGACACCCGCGCATTGATCCGAAAGGGCATCAACCCGATTTCGTTCCCCGGCCTCAGGCTCAGCGTCACCAGCGACGATTCCAAGGCCATCAACTTCGACAAAAGCCCGTCCGTCATCCTGTCGGCCAGCGGCATGTGCGAGGCGGGGCGCATCCGCCACCACCTGAAGCACAACCTGTGGCGATCGGAGAGCACCGTGTTGTTCGTCGGCTACCAGGCCCGGGGCACGGTGGGGCGCTCGCTGGTGGAGGGCGCGACGAAGGTCAAGCTCTTCGGCGAGGAGGTGGCCGTTCACGCCGACATTCGCGTACTCGGCGCGGTCAGCGGCCACGCGGACAATACCGGGCTGATGAAGTGGATCAGTTCCTTCGAACCGAAGCCGAAGATGGTGTTCGTCACCCACGGCGAGGAATCGGTGGCCCAGACTTTCGCCGCCCGGCTCCGGGAGGAGAAGGGGCTTGCCGCAGAGGTTCCTTACAACGGCGAGGTATGGACGCTGCCCGAGGCCCGCATCGTGCGGGAGGGCAGCCGCGAACGGGCGCTCAGCCGCGCCGAGCGCCGCGCGGAAGCGCAGCGCGCACCTGCGCGGGAAGCTGCGTCGCCGGACCGGCGGGCGGCCCTCAGCCGCCTTACGGAGGCGGGCGACCGCCTGAACGCGCTGATCCGAAGGAGCGACCACCTGAACAACAAGACGATGGCGAAGCTGGCGGACGAGATCATCAAGCTCCTGAGCCGCTGGGCCTGACAAGGGAGCCGACAACAGCGAATTCCGCATCACGATTGAAGGCATCCGGCGCTTTTTGCGCCGGATGCCATATTATTGCCATAAATTAAATGGTTTTGCTTTAAATTAGTATGGGTATGTATACGAAGCGAAACTTGACAGCCAAGTAGAATCATCTATAATAATTGTATTAGGCGAAAACAAAACCATAAAGGCAGATGTTGGAAGTTTATGAATAAAAAGAGAGTGCTTTCGAAAACTATAGGGAAATTTGGAAGACGCACATTCTTGTTTTGATAGGAGAAAACATATGTAAATTTAATCTGCGAAAAAGAAAGCGAATTGGTTAAAATTGTTAATCGATTTGCGATGCGTCTTGTAAAAAGTAGCGGCACAGACGAGAGCGCCTGCGCGTGAAAATCCGGGCATGTCACCATGCCGACCGCGCCCGACGGGTGTGGTGTTTTTATGATGTGGAATTTATCGGGAAGGGGGGTGTCGGCATGACCCGCACGGAAAGTGGGTTCGGCGCGCTTGGCCGTCGCGTCTTTCTCCTGATTTTTACGCTGGAGCTGGCCTTTGGCATCTGGCTGGGCTATCACGACGTGCTGCTGGGCGACGCGGTCAGCCGCACGGCCAACGCCTACTATGTGCTGAACGTGGAACCCTACCGGTTCGCGTCGATGGGGCTGGTGTGGAACCCGCTGCCCAGCACGCTGCAGCTGCCCTTCGTGGCGCTCGCGAAGCTTTGGAAGCCCCTTGTGACCAAGGGGATCGGCGCGGCGGCGGTCTCCGCGCTTTTCGCGGCGTGGAGCGCGTCGATGCTGTTGAAGGCTTTCCTGAAAATGCGCGTGCCCCGGGGCCGCGCGCTGACGCTGACGCTGCTCTCCGCGCTCAATCCCTACGTATTCTTCTACGGCGCCAACGGCATGAGCGAGATGATCTCCTTCGCCTTCACGGTGCTGATCGTGACGAGCCTCACCCTCTGGATGCGGGAGGGCGCGGCGGGCGACCTGGTGCGCATCGCGATGGGCTTCGTCGGGCTGTTTTTGACCCGGTACGAGTCGATCCCCTTCGCGGCGGCGGTGAGCGTTTCGATCGCGCTTTTCATCCTGGTGAGCCGCCGGGAAAAGGGCTACTACCTGGGCGGAAAGAAGTCCGAAACCTACTTCTACTTGGAGGGCACCGCGATCCTCGTGCTCTCGCCGATGGCCTACGCCGTCGTGATGTGGATGGTGTACAACTGGGCGATCTCCGGAAACCCCTTGTACTTTCTGAACTCCGGCTATTCGATGCTGGCCTACAGCGCCTACTATACCGCCGTGGGCGGGCCGCTGGCGGCGCTGAACTTCCTCTGGGCGCGGGCGTGGCCGTTTCTGATCGTGGTGGGGGCGGTGCTTCTTTTGCGATTCTTCCGCGGGCGGCTCTTCCGGCTGGATACGCTGATCTTTCTCATGGTCAGCCTCGTGCTGACGGCGTTCCAGTACGCGATGCTTTTAAACGGCAGCTCCGCGGGCTACGTGCGCTACATGTGCTACCCGCTGGTCGTCGGCCTTTCGTGGCTTCCCTATGAACTGGGCGAGGCGCAGGACGCGCCTGCAGGACGCGGAAACGGGCGCTGGGACGGGCGCTGGGACGGGCGCTGGGACGGGCGCTGGGCGTTCCGCTTTTTCGCGGCCTGTCTGATCGCGTTGGGGCTCTTCTTCGGCCGTGGGCTGGTGCGCAACGAGATCCTCCGGGAGGATACGCTGCTCACGCTGCCGGAAGGCTCCGTTCAGGTGGCGGACTACATCAACTCGCGGCTCTCCGACAAGCGCGTGCTGATGGACGCCTACCGCGCCTACTACGTGTTTATGAACCTCGACCACCCGGAAAACGTGGTCATCTCCAGCAGCCCGGACTTCTACGAGAGCCTCGCGGACCCCGCCGCCTACGGCGTTGACTACGTGATGGCCCCGGAATCCGGCAGCTACGGCGACATGGATGCGGTCAACATTGCCTACCGCTCGCTGTACTACGGCGGCGAGCCCTGGTGCGAGGAGGAGGCCGCCATCGGGGAGTTCAAGCTCTTCCGGGTGACGGACCGCGTGTGGGGAGGTGCGGCCGGTGCGTGAACAGGCGGCGCAGGCGGCGCGCATGCCGCTGGGCGCATGGCTGGTCAGCCGGGGAAGCCTGACCGAGCAGCAGCTGGCGCGGGCGCTTGAAATCCAGCGCGCCCAGGGCGGGCGGCTGGGTGAACTGTGCGTCGATCTCGGGTTTGTAAGCGCCGCGGACATGGAGGAAGCGATCGCCGCGTGGCCGAGGGAGAAACAGCGCCTCGGCGAACGGCTGGTGGCGCGCTGGCTGATCACCCCCGGTCAGCTCGACGAGGCTCTCGAGATGCAAAGGCGCAGCGGCGGCATGCTGGGCGACATCCTGCTCTTCATGCGAGTGGTCAGCCGCGAGGATCTGTACCGTGAAATCGCCACCCAGGGCGAGATGAGCCGCTTCGGCGACGACGCCGACCCGCTGGAGGCCCGGGCGCTGCCCTACGAAATGGCGCGGCGGCTGGGCGCGATCGTGCTCAAGGAGACGGATGCGCGGGCGCTGGTGGCGGTGGAACGGAAGCTCTCCCCCGAAGCCGAGGCGGAGATAGCCGCATGGCTTGGAAAGCCAGTGACCCAGGCGCTGGTCTCCGGCGCGGAGAACCTCGCCTTCTGGGAAAAGGTATACCATCAGTCCGAGACCCACGAGAGCGTGTTCGGCCTGTACGAGGAGCAGGCGGACAACTCGGCCATCGTAACCTTCTCCTCCGGCCAGCGGGTGGCGTTTCTCGCCGCGCTGGCGGCGCTCATCGTCGCGCTGTCGGTGTCCTGGCGGCAGACGCTGATCGCGGCCAACGTGTTCATCCAGATCATCTATTTTTTGATGACGGCACTGAAGTTTCTGATCGTGTTCAAGGGCGAGGCGAACAACGTCCAGATGCGCTACACGGACGAAGAGGTCGCCGCCATCGACGAGAAGGACCTGCCGGTGTACACGGTGCTGGTGCCGGTCTACAAGGAAAAGGAAGTCGTCTCGCGGCTGATGCAGAACATCGCCACGCTGGACTACCCCCAGCACAAGCTGGACGTCAGGGTACTGCTCGAGGCGGACGACCGGGAGACCATCGACATCGTCCGCTCGATGGACCTGCCCTTCAACTTTACGCCCATCGTGGTGCCGTCGTCGACGCCCAAGACCAAGCCCAAGGCCTGCAACTACGGGCTGCTCACCGCCCGGGGCGAGTTCGTGGTCATCTACGACGCCGAGGACCAGCCCGAGCGCGACCAGCTCAAAAAGGCCTACCTGGCCTTCAGGGACCTGCCAGAGGAGTACGTGTGCGTCCAGGCGAAGCTCAACTACTTCAACAGCGCCCACAACGCGCTGACGAAGCTGTTCACCCAGGAGTACAGCATGTGGTTTGAACTCTTGCTGGTGGGCATCATGCAGACGGACGTGCCCATCCCGCTGGGCGGCACCTCCAACCACTTCCGCATGAACTTTTTGAAAAAGGTGGGCGGCTGGGACCCCTTCAACGTGACCGAGGACGCGGACCTGGGCATACGGCTCTACAAATTCCGCTACAAGACCGCGATCCTCGACTCCCGCACCTGGGAGGAGGCCAACAGCCATCTGCCCAACTGGATTCGCCAGCGCTCGCGCTGGATCAAGGGCTACATGCAGACCTGGCTGGTGCACATGCGCAGCCCCGTGCGCGTTTTCCGCTCGGTGGGCCTGCGCGGCTTCATCGGCTATCAGGCGATGATTCTCGGCACGCCGCTTTTGCCGCTGATCAACCCGCTCTTCTGGGCGATGCTTTTGATCTGGTTCATGACCCGGGCCAGCTGGATCAACGAGATGTTTCCGGGGGCGCTGTACTACATCGCCACCGCGCAGTTCGCGCTGGGCAATTTCGCGTTTATGTACATGAACATCATCGGCATGTACCGCGTGATCCGGGACTGCGCCGTCAAGGGGCGGCAGCCGTTCTCCTATGGGCTGATCAAGTACGCGCTGCTCACGCCGCTGTACTGGGCGGCGATGAGCGTCGCGGCCTACAAGGCGCTCTTCCAGCTCATCAAAAACCCCCACTACTGGGAGAAGACCGACCATGGTCTGACCAATGCGCCGGTTGAAAAAAATGAAAACCCCGGCGCGGCGGCGTGATCCGCCCCGCAAGGCAAACTAGCAAGACTGGCAACGGAGGAATGGATATGACAAAGAATGGAAAAGAGCGCCTGCAGGCCGGGCTGGCCGTCTTTG
>JAEZTD010000162.1 GCA_023443705.1 Bacillota bacterium
GTTGTAAACTGCTTGCCGTTGGTGGTGATCTGCGCGATACCGCGGCCCGCGACCATCAGAATCAGCGTCGCGATGATCGGCTGCATGCCGAGCTTTGAGATTAACAGTCCATTGAACGCGCCCATGATCGTGCAGATGACCAGCGGGACGAGGATTACAAGGAAAAACGGCATGATGCTGTAATCGCCCGGCGTGGGATACTGCGTCACATCCCAGCGCAGGAATTTGAGCGCCATTGCGCCGGATACGGCCACCAGCGCGCCGACGGAAAGATCCGTGCCGCCCAGCGCGATGACCAGCGTCATTCCCATGGCGATAATCATGATCTCGGCGGAGCGGTTCAGTATGTCGATTGGGACGCCGTAGAGCATGCCGGTCTCCGGCTTGTACTGGATGTTGAGAAAATCGGGCCTGAGCATCAGGCCGACGGCGAGGATCAGCACTTCGGCAACCACCGCCCAGAAAGCCTTGGAACGGGCGATCTGTTCCCATCTGAATTTCTTCATGCGCTCACCTCCCCGGTTTCGTTGGCGATGATGGCGAGGATGTCCGACTGCTCGCAGTTTTCGCCGGTAAGTTCGCCTGCCTTCGCACCGTCCCGCATGACAATGATCCGGTTCGAGCAGCGAATAATCTCGTCCAGCTCGGAACTGATGAAAATGACGGCCATATCCTTTTCGCACATTTCAAGCATCAGCCGCTGGATTTCCGCCTTGGCGCCCACGTCGATGCCGCGGGTTGGTTCATCCAAAATCAGCACGTCCGGCTCCGTAGCCAGCCAGCGCGCCAGGATGACCTTCTGCTGATTTCCGCCGGAGAGCTCTCCCACCTTTTTCTCGGCGTCGGGGGTAGCGATGGCCAGAAGCTTGATGTACTTGTTGGCCAGCTCCTCCTGCTCCTGCCGGGGCATGGGCTTCAAGAAGCCGCGCTTAGCCTGAACCGCGAGGAAGATATTCTCGCGGACGGACAAGTCTCCAATGATGCCGTCCCGCTTCCGGTCCTCGGGGCAGAACGCCATCTTATGGTTGATCGCGTCCAGTGGCATCTTGAGCGTGAGCGCCTGGCCGTTCAATTTGACCGTGCCCTTGTGGGGCTTTGTTACGCCAAAGAGCATTTCGGCGGTCTCCGTGCGGCCGGAACCGAGGAGTCCGGCGAAGCCCACGAGTTCGCCCTTCTTGACGGAGAGGGAGATGTCCTCCACCTTGCCGGGGACGCCGATGTGTTCGGCCTCGAGTACTGTTCTCGCCCCTGGCTTCTGCGTCGCGCGCTTGAGGTTGAAAATGACGTTCATGTCTTTACCGATCATGTTGGTGACGAGATCGAGCTTCGTCGTATGGCTGACCTCATAGTTCCCGACCAAGCGGCCGTTTCGAAGCACGGTGATCCGGTCGGAAATCTCAAATACCTGATCGAGAAAATGGGTGATGAAGATGATCCCCAGCCCCTCGGCCTTCAGGTCCCGCATGACATTGAACAGCCGCTCGACCTCATGCTCATCCAGCGAGGATGTCGGTTCGTCCAGAATCAGCACCTTGGCCTTGATGTCCACCGCACGGGCGATCGACACCATCTGCTGCACAGCTATGGAATAATACGAAAGCGGGCGCGTTACGTCGATGGACATGCCCATTCGCCCCATCAGTTCTCCGGCCCGGCGGTTGATCGCCTTCCAATTGATCTGTCCGTACTTCATTGGCTGACGCCCGATGAAAATGTTCTCCGCCACCGTGAGGTTGGGGCACAGGTTGACCTCCTGGAAAACCGTGGATATGCCCATATCGATGGCGGCCTGCGGCGTGGAGGGCCTGATCTCGATGCCATCCAGCACGATTTTGCCCGTATCCATGTGATGGACACCGGTCAGGCATTTGATGAGTGTGGACTTACCCGCGCCGTTTTCACCCAGCAGCGCGTGCACTTCGCCCTTCATCAGCGAAAAATCCACATTATCCAGCGCCTTGACGCCCGGGAACTGGATCGAAATGCCCTTCATTTCCAGTATGACGTCCTGCAAAATATCATCCCCTCAATCACAATGCGTCGACAACTTTGTATAGTAAGGACGGATGAGGGCGCCGGCCCTCATCCGTCATGGCTCATTTACATAAGCCGGCAATTGGGATTAGTACTTGCGCTCAGCGATGACGTCAGCGGCCTTGACGGAGATCTTAGAGCCGTCCGCGGTGTAGGCAATACCGCCGTTCGCGTCGAAGCAGCCTTCCTCGGGATGCAGAACGCCCTTTTCAAAGGTCTTGCCGCCCTCGAGGTCCTTGATGGCCTGGATGACAAAGGGCGAGTAGAGGGGCGTGCACTCAATGGTGGCGTTCATGTCGCCGGCGACGATCGAATCAAACGCGGCCTTGACGGAGTCGCAGCCCACGACGATGATGTCCTTGCCCGGAACCTTGCCGGCGGCCTTGATGGCGTCGATGGCGCCCAAGGCCATGTCGTCATTTTCCGCGAGGAGGACGTCGATGTCGTCCAAGGACTTCAGGAAGCTCTCCATGACCGGCTGGCCTTCCGCGCGGGTGAAGTTACCGGACTGGGAGGCGACAACCTTCAGGTGCGGGAACTGCGCGAGCACTTCGTTAATGCCCGTGGTGCGGTCGGTCGCGGCCTGGGAGCCGGTCGTGCCTTCGAGGATGACGACGTTGATCTCTTCCTCGCCGCGGCCAATGCTCTTCAGGTAATTCTCGGTCCAATAGGCCATGCGGCGGCCTTCTTCAACGAAGTCACCACCAAACGCCGCAGCGTATTCGATCTCATCCGCGCAGTCCGGGATGCGGTCGACCAGAATCAGCGGAATCTCCGCCTCGTTGACTTCCTTGAGGACTTCTTCCCAGCCGGTGGTCACGACGCCGGTGAAGAGGATGTAGTCGACGCCCTGGGAGATGAAGTTCTTCAGAGCCTTGATCTGGTTCTCCTGCTTTTGCTGGGCATCGTCGTACACCAGCGTCCAACCTTCGGCCTCGATCGCGCTGCAGAGGTCGTCGGTGTTGGCGGTACGCCAATCAGACTCCTGTCCAACCTGGGAGAACCCGACGGTCAGCGCGGACGCGCTCGCGCCGACGCCCAGCACCAGCGCCATTGCCAGTACCAGAACAACCAGTTTCTTCATATGAGTCGTCCCTCCATTACTGTTGTGAGCGGTCACCCGCCCTTGTATGAATCGTAACACAGTTAACAGATGGAGGAAACGGACAGCCTTCCGCTCATTGGTCAAAAATCTTCTGCGGTTTGCTATCGGCCCGGCGCGACGGTTAAATATCTTCCGGGAAAAAGTATGAAATTTACTCTTTTTACCTTTTGCACGAATTTCTGTAATCTCTTGGGTTCATACCGACGTTTTTCTTGAACAAATAGCTGAAGTAGTGGGGATCGTTGTAGCCGATGGCGACGGACACCTCGCTCGAGCGCATGTCCGTGCTCTTCAGAAGATCCCTCGCCTTCCTCATGCGAAGCGCCGTCAGGTATTCGATGAAGGTGTTCCCCATCTCCTGCGAAAAAACGGTGCAAAAGTGGTTGTTGGAGAGCGCCACGTGCTTGGCCACGTCGCTCAGGGTCATGTCCGGGTTCATATAGTTCTGGTCAATGTAGGCGCAGGCGCTGCGGATTACCGAACCGTAGCGTGACATGGTCTGGTTGTCTCGGAACTGGATGGCCTTGAGAAGAATCTGCCGAGCGGAATCCACCATGTCCTCCTGCCCGGAAAAATTCCGGATGCCCGCGGACTGCTGCTGCACCGCCTCCGGGATGATC
>JAEZTD010000175.1 GCA_023443705.1 Bacillota bacterium
GATGATCAGGCCGGGAAGCACCACGTAGTAGGGCCTGCGCCGAATGTTCGCCGGCACTTCGTTGTAGTTTGCCTTGCGGCGGACAACCTCCGGCTCGCCCTGAATCTGCGCGCACATACGGCGTTTCCTCCTCATACCAAGACGGATATTGTTTCTGCCAAAACGGCTCGGGCTTTTCGGTCAAGAACAGGGCGCGGAGCGATGCATAAGGACATTCGCTGATCGGCAGGGCGGCGGCACGGTTCCCGCGAAAAGGCCCGGCGGAGTGGCGGTGAAGCGGGTGAAAGGCCATGGAAACGACGAGCGCCCGCCCCGCCGTTACGGGGCGGGCGCGACAGGATTTCCTTGCGTTACGCCTGGTAATCGCTCAGGTCGATGTATTCAACCGCTTCGTTCACCTTGTCGGTCAGCGCATTCATGGCTTCCTCAACGCTCTTGTACTTGCCCATCACGATGTCCTGCAGGGTGGCCGCCCACTCGGTGGTGGTCACGAAGAACTCCGGCTGGGGCGTGAAGAGGATGGAGGTGGAGCCGATGGTCTTGTTGAAGGTGTCGATGTAGCCTTCGTGCTGCTCCATCTTCTTGATGAAGGCCGGGTCGCTCCACACGGAGGTGCGGATGGGGTCCATGTTGTACTCGGTGATGGAGGCGTAGCTGGAGAATTCCTTGTTGGTGAAATACTGCAGGAAGTACCAGGCGGCGCCCTTGGCATCCGACGCGGAGTTCATGGCCATCGACCACGTCCAGTAGTTGGAGTACGGCGTATCGCCTTCCTTGGCGACAGGCATCACGGCCCACGCGATGTTGCCCGCTTCCGCAGACGAGGGGACGCCGTCCTTGATCCAGTTCTGGGTGATGCCGTTGTTGTCGGCGTCAAAGAGCATCGCGGCCTTGCCGGCGCCCAGGTCGGCGCCCGCCTCATACCAGGTGTACTTGGACCAGCTGGGCGCGCCGCCGGCCTGGATCAGCTTGACCCAGAACTCGGTCATCGCGATCGCCTCGGGGCTGTTCAGGCGGCAAACCAGCTTGTTGTCGACGACCTCGAAATCTTTGGCGCCGAAGTTGGCGAAGGTGGACATGTAGCCAGGGTGGATGGTGCCCCAGTCGCGGGCGCCGCGAATCGCGATGGCGTAGGAGCCGGGGCCGTTCCAATCCTTCAGCGCCTCGCAAACCGCCAGCAGTTCGTCATAGGTCTTGGGCACTTCCAGGCCCTTTTCCGCAAAGGCGCGCTTGTTGTACGCCAGGGAGTAGAGCTCAAAGCACAGCGGGAGGCCCAGCTGCTTGCCGGCACCCACCGGATGGCCCGGCACGCCGTCCCACTTCAGGGCGTTCACGGCGCTCTCCACAAGATCCGCGGCGTCGTAGTCGGGCGCCACGTCCTCAAGGTAGGACGTCAGGTCCTCGACGTAGCCGGCCGTGGAGTAATCCCACAGCTGGTACGCGCCGGACATGAACAGGTCGATGGAGCCGGTACGGGAAGACAGCGCGGCAGTCACCTTGTCAAAGTAGTTGGCCTCGGGCGTCACCGAGGTCTCCACCTTGATGCCGGTCAGCGCTTCGAAGTCCGCGATCTTGCTCAGAATCGCATTGGAGGTGGTGTGCTCGACGAACGCAACCTGGATGGTCTGCCCCGAGTACTTCTTCCAGTCGTAGGTGGCGTCGGCGGCGGCGCCGATGCTGGTGACAAGCAGGATCGACAGGAGCAACAGTGAAAGGACCTTCTTCATGAGACGATGACCTCCCTCATATTGTTTGCCTCCTCCTGGAGATACGGAACCAAAGTCTCTGGGGACACAGCAAATCACCCTGCGACATTCAAGGCTGCCTTACAAGTTAAAAATACTACGTACCACGATGATTCACAATGCAAATTCTTTAGAAATTTAGACTGGGCGCGAAACCGATGTGCG
This sequence comes from Bacillota bacterium, assembly GCA_023443705.1. Classification (GTDB taxonomy): domain Bacteria; phylum Bacillota; class Clostridia; order Christensenellales; family Aristaeellaceae; genus JAEZHK01. Next base: position 1,911 of record JAEZTD010000175.1, read on the forward strand.
CATTGCGCGGGGCGTTTTTATAGAATTCCCCGAAAACTTATGTTTTCTATGGGCGGTTGGGGCGGGCGGGAAGAATCAACTCCGCCGTGGTCCCGAATCCGACCCGGCTCTCATACCTGAGTTGCGCGGCGTCCCCGAAGTGGAGGCGCAGACGCTCGCGGATGTTCGAGATGCCGATGTTGTTGAAGCGGCAGCCCTTGTCCTCGCTGTACAGCGCCGCATCCACATCCATGCCGACGCCGTTGTCAATGACCTTGACGATAAAAAGCCCGTCCTCAATGCGCGACTCGATGTGGATGATGCCCACCTCGTCCATGTGTCCAAAGGCGTGCACCACGCAGTTTTCCACCAGCGGCTGGAGCAGAAAGCGCAGCATCGGGAAGTCCAGCGTGTCCTCCGCAAGATCCTTTTCAAGCGCAAGGCCGTCGCCATAGCGGTATTTCTGAACGCACAGGTAGTGCTCAACGCTCTCCACTTCCTCCCGGAGCGTTACGTACGGGCCATCCTTGGACAGGTTGTAGCGCAGCAGGTTGATCAGCGCGGTGGTCATCTGGGCGATGTTGTTGATGCCTTGCAGCATCGCGAGCCACTTGATGGAATCCAATGAGTTGTAAAGAAAGTGTGGGTTGATCTGCGCCTGCAGCACCTCGAGCTCCATGTCGGATTTTTTCTTCTGGCTCTCCAGCTGAAGCTTGAACCCCTCGTCCAGCTTTTCCATCATGATGTTGAATCCGTCCCCGAGTTTTTCCATCTCATCCCTTGTATGGATGCGCGCCCGGACGCTCAGGTCGCCCTGCTCGGCCTTCTGGAAGGCGACCAGCATTTTTTTGATGGGCGCCGTCAAAAGCTGCGCAAGGATGCCGGATAGAATGACGCTGACGGCCACATACAGGCATGTGATGGGCACCATCTGCCGCTGCAGGCTTTGGGTATCCTTGGTAATCCGGTTCATCGAGATCATGCGCACGATGCGCCAATCGGTGTAGTCGATGGTATCCGACACAATCAGCATGGGCACCCCGAAAACCTGTCCCGTAAAGCGGCTATTGTGATCGGTGACCAGGTCGGGATAATCCTCGATCACCGAATCCAGCGTGACGTTGTAGGGGTATTTGAACAGGATGTCTTTTCCGGAGCTGACGATCAGCGCCTTGTCCTCGTTCTGCTTGGAGGAAGCCAGGAACATTTCCTCCAGCATCCCATAATTGATATCGATCACGATGACGCCCAGAATGGCGCTGGTGTCCAGGTCGTATATGGGCGTAAGGTACTGCAGCACACCCTGGTGCACGCCGGGGTAATAGGAGATCTGCTTGCGCTCGGTAAACCGGTTCGGCAGCCTTGACATGCCCTGGTCGCTGAAGTAAGGGGCGCACGTTTTGCGGATCTCGGCTTCGTCCACGGACGGGATGCTGGAGAAAAGCTGCCAGTCGGCCCGGCCGACCACATGAACGCCGGCAATGGTACTCAGCGTATGCACGTAGG
>JAEZTD010000176.1 GCA_023443705.1 Bacillota bacterium
GGCCGCCGCCGCGCCGGCAACCAGCGCCGCCCGCCGCGCCTTGACGAGGCCTTCGGGCAGGAGGAGGATCAGCGCGCCGAAGGCTGCGGGTACGACCACCAGAAGGAGGGGCAGGAACGAATCAAGGGGCTGGCTCATCGGAGGATCACCGCCATTTGCTCAACAATTGCGTGTACCAGGTTGGCCGGGTAATAGATCAACAGGCCGCTTATGAGCGACAGCGCCGCCAGAAGCGCAACGGAGAATACCATCGTGTCCCGGCCCTCGTGGGGAACATGCTCCGCGTGGGAGGGGCCGAGGAACACCCGGTAGAAGGCGCGAAGCAGGTAGAGGACCGTCATCACCGCGCCCAGGATGAACACCGCGGCGATCCAGGGGTGGCCGGATTCGATCGCGCCGTGAATGACCATGTCCTTGCTGAAGAAGCCTCCGAAGGGTGGGACGCCCATGACGGAAAACGCGCACAGGAAGAAGGAAGCCGCCGTCCACGGCATCGTCTTTCCGAGGCCACCCATCTTGCGGATGTCCTTGGTGTGCAGGCTATGCTCGACGATGCCGGCGCAGAGGAACAACCCGGCCTTTGAAATCGCGTGCATCAGGATGTACATCAGCCCGCCGGCCATCGCTGCCTCGCCGCCGATCGAGAGCCCCAAGAGGATAAAGCCGATCTGGCTGACGGTGGAGTAAGCGATGATGCGCTTGATGTCGTTCTCCACGACCGCGGCGCCTGCTGAAAGAAGCGCGCTGATCGCCGCGATCACCGGAACCGCGGTGTACCAGAAATCCGCCAGATGGAAGGTCACGCCGAAGAGGCGCGCGTACACGTATACGCCGATCTTAACCAGCACCGCCGCGTGCAACAGCGCCGTCGCGGGGGTGGGGGCGACGCCCGCGTCCGCGATCCACGAATGCAGCGGCAGCGTCGCGGACTTCGACAAAATCCCGAACAGGATCAGAACCATGGCCGCATTGGAAATAGCCTTGCCGCGCAAAAGGAGAAGATCCATCGTACCATGCTGGAAGTAGACCATCAGAAAGCCCGCCAGCATGATGAGCGCGCCGACACCGGTGATGAGAAACGCCTTGTTGGCACGCCGCACGTTTTCCTTGTCGCGGAAGAAACCGATCAGCCGCCAGCAGGCGAGGGCGGACAACTCCCAGAAGCCGTAGAGAAAGATCAGGTTTGTGGTCAGCGTAATGCCCATCATCGCGCCGAGGAAGAGCACAACATAAAAATAATACTCGTTCTGGTTTTCGTAGTGGCCGAGATACCCAAACGAATATATCACGATGATCAGCCCCAGAAAAGAGGAGATCAGCGCCATGAACACCGCAAGCCCGTCGGCGTGAAAGCCGAAGCTCAGCCCCAGCGGCAGCGCGATGTCAAACGAATAAGGCACTTCGGAAAGCGCCGCAGGCAGTATGGCGATGAGGAGGCCAAACGGAATAGCGACAAGCGCAAAGGACAGCGCATTCCGTGCCCGGGGCGATGCATGCCCGATCAGCGGAAGGATGCATGCGCCAACCAGTGGAACAAACACAATAAAGAGCAATAGATAGGGACCTGTCATATTTATACCCCCTGCGCCGAGACAGCGGCGTTCATACAAGACCACCTGATTTTCGCGGTCTTTAAGTGCAGGAAATACAGCGGCCTTAAAAACCATCAGCCATTATAGTCCTGGCCAACGCGGGTGTCAACTGATATGAGAATATATCTGCCACTTATATATAGGAAGAGATGGGAACGCCGGAAGTCGTCTTTGCGGCGCGGATGTGCAGATCCGCCGAATTCCGAGCCCGCAGCCCGTCGAATTCACGGGTTTGCGATGGATACGCTAAACCGGGGCAGAGATCGAAAAAGATGGCGGACGAATTGTGAGTACGCATAAAATCTCAATGGATATTCATGGATCGAATGGACGTTGCTTGAAAAACATATGGTTTTATACCATAACGAGGCTCGCGGCACTGCGCATGTTCCGAAAAATGAATGAACAGAAATCTCAAAACTTCAAAAATGCTACGCAACTTCATCAATAATTTGCTTTTTCTACTTTATTTTTCGCGCCCGCGTGTGGTATAATTAAGGTGGTTGACTTTGAGACGTAAGGAGCGGTAGTTCATGACGAAGAACAAGAAACTTTTGCAGTGGATTGAAGAAGTCAAAGAATTGTGCCAGCCGGATGGCATTTACTGGGCCAATGGGTCGGAGGAGGAATATCAGCGCCTGCTCAAGGAGATGGTGGACGCTGGCATGGCCATCCCGCTGAATCCTGAAAAGCGCCCCGGCTGCTATCTGTTCCGCAGCGATCCCTCGGACGTTGCGCGCGTTGAGAACCGCACGTTCATCGCCTCCAAAAAGAAGGAGGACGCGGGCATCACCAACAACTGGGTCGATCCGGAAGAGCTCAAAAAGACGATGAAGGGCCTGTACGCCGGCTGCATGAAGGGCCGCACGATGTACATCATCCCCTTCTCGATGGGCCCTGTCGGCTCGCCCATTTCCAAAATCGGCGTTGAAATCACCGACAGCGCCTACGTCGTGGTCAACATGCGCATCATGACCCGCATCGGCAACCAGGTTCTGGACGTGCTGGGCGACGACGGCGATTTCGTGCCCTGCCTGCACTCCGTGGGCGCGCCGCTTGAGCCCGGCCAGAAGGATTCTTCCTGGCCCTGCGCGCCGATCGAGCAGAAGTACATCAGCCACTTCCCCGAGGAGCGCACCATCTGGTCCTACGGCTCCGGCTACG
>JAEZTD010000016.1 GCA_023443705.1 Bacillota bacterium
CGTTCACGCCGCGCTGGAAGGGCTGTACCAGGCATCGGAGGGCTTCCTCTACGCGGTGGGCGACGGCAACCATTCGCTGGCCACCGCGAAGGCCTCGTGGGAGGAGATCAAGGGGCGGCTGTCCTCTTCGGAGCGGGAGACGCACCCGGCCCGGTACGCGCTTTGCGAGATCGGCAACCTCTTTGACGACTCGCTGGCCTTCCGGCCGATCCACCGCGCGGTATTCGGCGCGACGGGCGCAGACATCTCGCTGGACTTCATCATGTGGTGCCGCGCCCGCGGCGTGGGCGTCGCCGCCTGCGACGAGGACAGTGCGCAGCTGTACCTCTTGGACGCGCCGGTGAAGCTGGTCAACGCGCCGGACGCGCCGCCGGTGCAGCTTCTGCAGCCGTTCCTCGACGAATGGCTCACTTCGCATCCGGAGGCCACGGTAGATTACATCCACGGCGACGACGCGCTGGAAGAACTGCGCCAGAAGGGCGCGGCGGGCATCCGCCTTATGGCCATCGACAAGTACACGCTCTTCCCCGGCGTCCGAAGCGGCGGTGCGCTGCCGCTCAAGAGCTTTTCAATGGGCGAAGCGCGGGACAAGCGCTATTATCTGGAATGCAGGGCGCTGACGCACTTGCGCTAAAATCCGCTGCGCGTCTTTTAGCGCGAATAGCGTCAAAATCTCCTGCCGGATATTTTGACGCGAGCGACGAGGTTCCTGCGCTCACCTGAAACGCTAAAGCGTTTCGGGCGGCTCGCTGACTTAAGGGTTTGTTTCCTCCGCCAGTGTTCGCACTGGCTGCGCAAACCGTTCCCGGCGTACACGCCGCCGGAAACGATTGCAAGGAACGCGGGTTTGGCGAACACCGCCGGGAACGATTAGAAGAAACGGCGGGGGTTCGGGGTCAGCGCCACCGAGAATGATTGGAAGGAACGCTGTTGGGAACGATTAGAAGAAACGGCGCGGGTTCGGTATCGACGGCGGTCGGGCAGCGGCCAGGGGATAATTTGGTTGAATCCGAAAGGAGAAAATTGATTTTATGGCCAGGGCAATCCTGAAAAAAACGCGGGAGACCCGGGTTCGGTCCGGCCACCCGTGGGTGTTCGCGTCCGACGTGGAGACGGTCGAAGGCGCGTTTGAGCCGGGCGACGTGGTGGAGGTCGCCTCTTCCAAGGGAAGCTACCAAGGGCGGGCGTTCTACAACCCCCAATCCCAGATTGCCCTTCGGATGCTCACCCGGCACGACGAAGCGGTGGACGAGGCGTTCTTCCGCCGCCGGATTCGGGACGCCATCGGGTACCGCCGGAAATTTTCCGACATGGACAGCTGCCGGCTGATCTTCGCGGAGTCGGACTTTCTGCCTGCGCTGATCGTGGACAAGTTCTCGGACGTGCTGGCACTGCAGTCGCTGTGCCTGGGCATCGAGAAGTGGAAAGATCTGATCGTCCGAATCCTCGCCGAGGAGATCGGCCCCAGGGGCATCTACGAGCGCAACGACGTGCCGGTTCGAAGGCTGGAGGGCATGGAGCAGATGACGGGCCTTCTCTACGGCGAAGTGCCCGACCGCGTGGAGATGAGAGAGAACGGCGTCCGCTACCTGGTGGACGTCAAAAACGGCCAGAAGACCGGCTTCTTCCTCGACCAGAAGGAGAACCGTGCCGCCATCGCGCCGCTGTGCGCGGGCGCAAAGGTGCTGGACTGCTTCTGCCACAACGGCTCCTTCGCGCTGAACGCCGCGAAGTACGGCGCATCGGAGGTTTTGGGCGTGGACATCTCCGAAGAGGCCGTGGCCGTCGCCCGTGAAAACGCGCAGCTGAACGGACTCTCCGCCGCCCGGTTCGAAGCCGCCAACTGCTTCGACCTGCTGCGAGAGCTTTCCGAAAAAAAGGAGCAGTTCGACCTGGTGGTGTTGGACCCGCCCGCCTTCACCAAGACCCGCGCCGCCCTTCCCAGCGCGCTTCGGGGCTACAAGGAAATCAACCTGCGTGGCATGAAGCTGGTTAAGCCCGGCGGGTTTCTGGTCACCTGCTCGTGCTCGCAGCACGTATCGCCCCAGGCGTTCCGCGACATGATCAACGAGGCCGCCCGGGACTCCAAAACAAAACTGCGTCTGGTGGAATCCCGCGGGCAGGCCCACGACCACCCGGTGCTGCCCCCCTCCCCCGAAACCCACTACCTGAAATGCGAGATTCTGCAGGTGATGGACTGACATGCAGGCCCAACCCCCATCCAAAAAGCGCGCCGCCCGCCGGGAGGCAAAGCGCAGGGCGCGCGCCGTAAGGCTTTGCGCCGGCTTCGCCGCGGCCGTTCTGGCCGTGGCGGGGTCTTTTTTGCTGCTCGGCGCGCTGCGCGCGCGGGTGGAACCCGCGGACGCCGTGGCGGCGGGAATGCCTTCTGTGACCGCCGCGCCAGAGGCCGCGACATCCGAACCGGAGCGGACGCCCTTTGCCGCGTTTGATGCGGAGGACGCCAATGCGGCGATGCCCACAGATGCGCCGGACGATGGCGCGGACACCCTTATGCCCGACGCGAACGATGCCGCTTCCGACGCGAGAGACGCTTCTTCCGACGCGGACGCCGCCTTCGGAACCGGGGCGGACGAAGCGTCTGGCCCCGTCGATTCAAAGGAGGCGGCGCAGCCCGCCGCGCCTTCCCCATCGCCCACCGCCGCCCCGGTGCGGTTCACCATCTCCGCCGCCGGGGACTGCACGCTGGGCGGCGACACCCGCAGCCGCACCTACAACGCCTTCGCCGGCGTTTTCAAAAAGGGCGGCGCGGACTACTTCTTCAAAAACGTGCGGGAGATCTTCGAAGGGGACGATCTGACCATCGTCAACCTGGAAGGCCCGCTGACCACCGCCAAGCGCTTCCGGGACAAGCAGTTTGCCTTTAAAGGAGACCCGAAGTACGCGAAAATCCTGACCGAGGGCAGCGTGGAGGCGGCGAACCTCGCCAACAACCACGCCAAGGACTACTACGACAAGGGGCTTTCGGACACCGCCGCGGCGCTTCGCAAGGCCGATGTCGCGCCCTTCGGCTGGGGCAAGACGGTCATCCTCGACATCAAGGGCGTCAAGGTCGGGCTCTGCGGCTTTGGCGTCTGGTACATGTCCAAGGGCGCGATGCAAAAGCAGGTCAAGGCACTCAAAAAGGAGTGCGACCTCGTGATCGCCTCGTTCCACTGGGGCGAGGAGGGCGAGGGCCGGGCGCTCAAGGTGCAAAGGGAGTATGGCCGCGCGGCGGTCAACGCCGGGGCCGGGCTGGTTCTGGGCCATCACCCCCACGTGGTGGGCGGCATCGAGGTGTATAAGGGCGTGACCATCGCCTACAGCCTGGGCAACTTCGTGTTCGGCGGCAACCTCAACCCGGCCGACAAGGACACCTTCATCCTGCAAGAGACCTTCGAGTTCGGGCCGGAGGGCGTTCAGAAGGCGGAGACCGTGGTCATCCCCTGCCGGATCTCCGGCAGCAAAAAGAAGAACGACTACCAGCCCGTCCCACTCGAAGGCGACGCGGCGAAACGGGTGCTTGGCCGCATTCGGAAGCTGTCCGGGGATTTTTCCACCCCGGTGGACCTCGCCGCCTCCCAGGCGCGGCTGCAGGAACCGGCGGCCTAGTGCTCCGCCTACTACAGAAGTTGCGATTCCACCGGATCTTTTCGCCCCCGGCGGTGTCGCTCTCCGCTTGACGTAGCGCTGCATTTCACGCCAAAGGCGTATCCCGCAGGGACTCCTGCGCTCCGGCTCCTGGTCAGGAACGAAAATCTCTCGGCGGCCTTGCGCAACTTCTGTCGTTGTCGAACCACTAGCGCAAGTTCAGGTCGGCAAGCACTAAACTTTTTAAACCCTCCCGAATCCACGGGAGGGTTTAAATATTGAAAGCCCTGCGATTTGTTCTTTCCAGGGGGATTCCAAAGGGACTCAGTCCCTTTGGCGAGGGCCGGGGGTGGAGCCTCCGGATTCAAAGGCCTATGATTTCCCGATTCGCGCCGCCATCACGGTGATGTCGTCCCTCGCCTCGCCCTGGCGGTCCAGCGCCAGGCGGGTCAGCGCCTCGCAGAGCGCCTGGGGCGCCTCCCCCGCCAGGCGTCGGGCGGCGTCCTCCAGCCAGGCGGCTTCGCCGTCACGGGAGGCGTCGTAGAGCCCGTCGGTCATCATGACCAGCGTGTCCCCCGGCTGCAGCCGGACGACCGAGCCCGCGGGTGTCACGCCCTCCAGTATGCCCATCGGCAGACGGCCGCCTTCAATGCGCTGCACTTCGCCCCGGCGGATGATGAGGCTGTCGCAGCCGCCCAGCTTTGAAAACGAGGCGGTGCAGGCGTTGAGGTCCAGTACGCAGAGATCGGCGGTGGCGAACATGTCCTCGCCGCCCAAGAGCATCAGAAGCTGGTTGACCGAGTCAAAGGCCAGCGAATGCTCCACATCCGCCGCCAGGAACCTTCGAATCAGCCGGATCGCGGTGCGGCTCTCCCGCGCGGCCTTTTCGCCGGTGCCCATGCCGTCCGACAGCATGAGAAGCACCCGCCCGCCGCCGAGTCCCGCGGCCAGATGGCTGTCGCCCGAGGGCTGCGCGGCGTTCTTGGCCCGGGCGACGAAGCCGACCGTTGCGGTGTAACGCGGCGCCTGAAAGAAGCTGAGTTCCGCCGAAAGCCCCTCCCCCGGCAGCGCCGGAGGCCGAAGCTGTACGCCCAGTTCCGCCGTCAGCCGTCTTCCGGCGCGCTGCGCCTCGTCAGGCTGCCATACGCCCTCGCGCTTGACCGCCGTGACCGTCACCGCGCCGCCCGCCGCCCTGAGCGCCAGCACCTCGCTGGTCTTGATGTCCTCCCGGTCGAGGGCGGCCGCCGCCTGCCGGGACAGTACGCCGTCCACCTTGACCGGCGTCGCCAGCGCGCCCGAAGCGTTTACGAGCAGCGACTCCGCCTGCCGGAACTGCTTGCCCAAAAGACTCTTTGCCTGCCCCCTGGCCTGGGCGCTGCGCCGCACTTCGGAGAATTCCCGAAGCAGCGGGCCGAGCCGGCCCGGGATCTGGCCGGCGCGTCGGCACCGGCGCGAGAGCTCCGGCGGCACTTCGTCTTTTTCGGCGAAGGTCTCCCCCGCGGCGGCCCGGGCCACCAGGTCGCACATCAGCCGCCCGGCGCGGCCGTCGCGGCCGTCCCAGCAAGCCTGGCACCCGGCGCAGCCACGGCACAGCCGGCCGCGCATCTTCGCGATCAGCGCCCGCTCGTCCGGCGCGTCAAAGGGGGCTTCGTAGCCGCCCGCCAGCTCGCCGAACACCTGGCTCAGCGCCCGAACGCGCCGCCGCGCGTCGGAAAGCAGCCGCGCGGCAAGCCGCTCCGGGTCATGGCTCGCGTCCGTGGGCACGAACCATGCCCACAGCTTTTCCATGACCTTCGGCGGAACCATGCAGTAGACACACCCTGCGGCAAAGGCCAGCACCGGGTGCAGCGCGCCGTAGGCCTCACCCATGCCGTAGACGAGGGTTACGGTGTTGGAGACGGCGAAAGCCAGCGCCCCCGCCCAGCGCCCCAGCCCGCCCGCGGCCCCCGCCGCCAGCGCGCATAGCCCCAGCGACGCGCCGAGGAAGCGGTTGCCGCCGGAGAAGGACAGTGCTGCCCCGAAGAGGAGCCCCGCCGCCGCGCCCGGCCCGGCCCCGAGGAAGGACGCCATCAGGCACATTACCGACGCGGCCATCGGCGCCACCACCGGCCCGACGACCGGAAGCCGATTGATTCCCATCAGCGACAGCGCGCAAACGAGCATCAGCGCGATCTGCTCGTCGCGCATCAGGCGGTCCCTACCGGGGCGAATCATCATCGCGCTCATGATCGCCGGGGCGACGCAGGCGGCGATGACCGCGTTGGCGGCGGCCATCATCGTATTGTAGGGCATTGTGTGGGCGACCGCCAGCGCCGGAACCAGCGTGGCGACGCCTGCGGAGAGCGCCACCTGCGCGTCCCGCCCGCCGAAAAAGGCGTCCGGCGACGGCGCTTTCTTCATCCGCCCCGGAAGGTAGGTGATCAGCCAGTTCAGCGCATGGACGATGGCGCAGCCCACCACCGGCGTCAGCGCCAGATAGCCCAGGTTGAAGTTGAGACCCAGGAGGCAACCGAGCCAAAGCGCCCAAGGGGGCGTACCGGCGGCGAGTCCGGCCGCCATCATTGCGATGGCAAAGGGCGCCTGATCGGTGAGCGGCGTCGCGCGGGTCAGAAGCAGCATCATGACCGACCAGGGCGCCTGCCCGATTACCGCCAGCACGCCGCCCGGGCGCGCCGCGCGCACTTCTTCACGCAGCATAATAACCCTCCGTAATCCCCGTGTATGGCGCTTGATGACGAGACGCGGAAGATCCGCCGGACGGGCGCGGACAGGAGGCCATTCGGCGGAGCGGTACGGTTTGTGACGGCACTTTATATGCGCCCCTTCGCGCGCATATGCCGGAAAATACGCGCGCGCATAAAAAATTCGGCGCGGAAAGGGCATCCCCACATCGGGCACTAAGCGCGGATTCATTCCAGAAAATGCAATTTCAGCACTATGAATTATTCAAGTTCACGGAAGTGACAGGTTGACAGACCCGCCGCCGCGTGCTATTATTGCGATAATACGATAGAGGCGCAGCGATGAAGAGTACCCGGCGGAGAAGGTGTTCCGTGAAGCCGGTGAAAGGATAAGCTGCCGAAACGGCCGGGCAGACGTGCCCGATCGTTGGTTCGCAGGTGAAAATCTTGCGGACTCCCGCCCGTGAAGCCGGGCGGAGGAGCTGTCGGTGAAGGCCGGAGA
>JAEZTD010000210.1 GCA_023443705.1 Bacillota bacterium
ACGCTGGCCATGCCCACCATCATCGCCGTGGGCGTGTGGAAGAACCTGGGCTTCAACATGGTCATTCTGATCGCCGGACTCCAGGGTATTTCCGACAGCTACTACGAAGCGGCGGACCTGGACGGCGCGTCCGCCTGGCACAAGCTGACCCGGATCACCTTCCCGATGCTGATGCCCACGCTGACCTTCGTCACCGTCAATTCGGTGATTTCCTCTTTTCAGGTGTTTGACCAGGTGTTCGTCATGACAGGCGGCGGGCCGCTCTACCGCACGGAGACCGTGGTCCAGTACATTTACAACTGCGCCTTCACGAAATTTGACCGCGGCTACGCCTCCGCCGTCGCCGTCGCGCTCTTGATGATTACGCTATTTGTCTCCGCCGTCCTCTTCCGTATCATGAAGAAGGACGAAGCGGACTTGACATAAAAGGAGGAACGCGCGATGAAAATTCGAATCACAGCCGGCAAAGCCGTCGCCGCCCTCCTGCTGATCATGGGCGCGCTGGTGTTCCTGTACCCCTTTGTATGGATGCTCCTGACCTCCTTTAAACTGGAGAAGGATGTATTGACCTTCCCGCCGTCCCTGATCAATCGCACGTTCACACTGGACAACTATGTGGGCATCTGGATGCGGGTTCCCTTCTTCCGCTACTTTGTGAACACCGCCTCCTTCGCCACCGGCGTGACATGCGTGTCGCTGCTTCTGGATACGATGGCGGGGTACGCCTTCGCCCGGCTGCGCTTCAAGGGGCGCAACGCGCTGTTTCTGATGGTGCTGGTCACGCTGATGATCCCATTCCAGGTCATCATGGTGCCGCTCTACTACGAGGTCTTTAAACTGGGCCTTTTGAACACGTACCTGGGGCTGATCCTGCCCCGGGCGACCAACGCCTTCGGTATCTTCATGATGCGCCAGTTCTTCGTTTCGCTGCCGAAAGGGCTGGAGGAAGCCGCCCGCATCGACGGCTGCTCTGAATTCAAGATCTTCCGCATCATCATGCTGCCGCTGTGCAAACCCGCAGTGATCTCGCTGGCCATCTTCCACTTTATGTACAACTGGAATGACCTTTTGTACCCCTTGGTGCTGGTCACTAGTTCCGAAATGTACACGCTGTCCTCGGGGCTTGCCATGTTCATGGGCACGCACGTGGTGGAATACGCGCTTTTGATGGCGGGCGGCGTACTGACACTCCTTCCGATCTTCGTCGCCTACTGCGGCGCGCAAAAATACTTTATAAAGGGAATTGCCATGACCGGCATGAAGGGCTGACCACATGAAAGACGTAAAAATCACCATTCGCCCGGAGCGGCTTCTGGGCGGACTCTCCCCCCTTCTCTTCGGCCATTTCATCGAATTCATGCACGACTGCATCGATCCGGGGATGCACGCGGAACTTCTGACCTCCCGGGGCTTCGAATACCCGGAGGAAGGGGAGCCCGGCGTATCCCCCCCTTGGCATCGCGTCGGGGACACAGCATGTTCGCTGGATCGGGAAACAGTCTTCGCGCCGGGTCAGTCCCAGCGTGTGGAGGTTGGGGGGGGCGAGGGCGGCGTGCGGCAGGATGATTTGCTGCTCCACGCAGGCATGGGTTACTCCGGCTATGTGCACCTGTACGCTGAGGGCGCCGCGTCCGTCCGGGTGCGGGTCTTTGACGATCTGGGGGACCTCTTTGAAAAGCGGTTTGAGCTGAACGACGGCGGCTGGACGAAGTGCGAGTTTGATTTTGTTACGAACCGCGGAAGCGGTCGCGCGTCCATCGTCGTCACGCGCGTCGGGCGCGGCGTCCTGTGGATCGATCAGACCTCGCTGAAGCCAGACGACCGGATCTCGGGTGTGTGGCCCAAGGTCATGGAGCGGATCGAGGCGCTCAAGATGGGCGTACTGCGCTTTCCCGGCGGCTGCTTTGCGGACACCTACCACTGGATGGACGGGATTGGCCCGGTGGACAAGCGACCCGGGCGCCCGAACCGCCACTGGGGCGGTACCGAAGAGAACAACCTCGGCACCGACGAGTTCATGGAGCTGTGCCGACACCTCAAGTGCGAGCCGCTGATCTGCGTCAACTTCGGCGACGCGCCCCCAGAAGAAGCCGCCGACTGGGTGGAGTACTGCAACGGGGACACTAGCACCCGCTTCGGCGCGCTGCGGGCTGAAAACGGCCATCCGGAGCCCTACGGCGTGAAATACTGGGATATCGGCAACGAGATGTTCGCCGAGTGGGAGACCGGGCACTGCACCGCTGAAGAGTACGCCGAACGTTATATCGCGTTCGCAGAGGCCATGCGCCGGCGCGACCCCTCCGTCAAGCTGATCGCCTGCGCCGGGGACGGGAACCAACTGGATCAGGGCTGGAACGAAACCATCCTCCCCCGGATCAAGGGTCATGTGGACATCCTGGGCCTGCACACCTACGCGCCGATGGTCGCGGAGGCGGCGGTTGAACCGGACGCGCTCTTTGACGCGGTGGTAGGCGGCGCGCCTCAAAAGTTCGAGCGTGTTTTGAAGGACACCCGGGAGACCGTACGCCGCGTCTGCGGCCCCGAAAGCCCGATTGAACTGGCGGTCACCGAATGGAACACCTCCTACCACAACCAGTCCCTCAGGGAGCAGACGCTCGAGGCGGCGCTGAGTAACGCGGGGCTACTCAACGTTTTCCTTCGAAACAGCGAAAATCTCGCGCTCTGCACGGCGTCGGACCTCGTCAACGGCTGGCCGGGCGGTCTGATCCGCAGCCTCCGGGGCGAGTGCTACGGCACGCCGACCTACCATGTGAATGACATGTATGCACGGCAGGGCCTGACGCACTCGATCCATGCGGATGTCCAGTCGGAGACCTTCTCCTGCGCCCAGGCGGGCAACGTCCCTGCGCAGGCAGGCATCACCGTGGTAGACGCCGCCGCGGGCCTGAACAAAAAGGGCCAGGTGGTGCTCTTTGCCGTCAACCGAAGCCGGAATGAGGACGCGAGGCTTTTGATCGAAGGTGTGGAATTCGACCGCGCCCATGCACTTCTTCTGCACGCGGACGACTATAACCAGCGCAACAGCTTTGAAAGTGAGCCGGTTGCGCCCGTCCCTGTGGAGATGGGTGGGGAAATCACGTTGCCGCCGATGGCGGTTGCGGCCATGATATTGGAATGACGGGGGCTATGCCATGTCAAGGACCTACCAAAACCCGCTCCCATTCCCAAGCGCCGATCCGTTCGTATTGTACGCGCCCGGCGGGCGCTACTACCTGTACGGCTCAAGCTCGGACGGCGCGTTCCGCGCGCATTCGTCTGAGAACCTGATCGACTGGCGGGTGGAAGGCGAAATTTACCACGCGAAGCCGGGCGGCTGGTGCGTGGACTGCCTGTGGGCGCCGGAGTGCTACCATTTTGATGGCAGATACTACCTCTTTTTCAGCGCCAACTGGCGGGAGAACCCGAATCATGAGGCGGAGAACTTCCGAATCGGCGTCGCGGTGTCCGATCACCCCGCCGGACCGTTTACCGACCTTCTAAGCCGCCCTATCTTCGACCCCGGCTATCCCGTCATCGACGCCAGCGTATACGCTGAGGATGGGCGGTACTACCTCCACTACTCCCGCTGCTGCTACAAGCACCGGGTGGGCGACTGGGAGGAAAGCTGGATCTACGGCGTGGAGCTGGAACCGGATTTTTCCGGCGTCCGGGGCGAACCCACACTGCTTCTGAAACCCGAACAGCCCTGGGAAGGCCGGTCTGCCAAGACTACCGGTCGGCGCTGGAACGAGGGCAGTTTCCTAATCCGGCACGAAGGCCGCTATTACATGACATTCTCCGCCAACTTCTATGCGGAAGGCGACTACGCGGTGGGCTACGCCACGGCGGACGCCCCGCTGGGGCCGTTCGTGAAAGCCGCTGAAAACCCAATCCTGGAAAAGGGCGGCCGGGTCACCGGCCCCGGCCACGGCTGCGCGATCCAAACAAGCGACGGGGATTGGTTCTTCGTGTATCACGGCTACACCGCTTCCTCCGGCGGCGTCCGCACCGGTTTCATGGACCCAATCCGCTGGGACGGCGGTCGCATGCGCATCCTGGGGCCGACGCTCGGGCCTCGGCCCCTCCTGGACAATCGCGGCTAATGACTGATCCTGTCCTGATTGCTGCCTGTTTCCGGAGGGTCATACATCCGTCAAGTCAACAATAAGCGGATGCGATCTGGTGCTCGAAAGAGCAGCGAAATCGTCGCTGCCCAGACCATCAACAAAGTCTCCGTAGGGATTTCAATCGTTCCCGGCGGCGTGTACGCCGGGAACGGGATAGCGCCACCAGTACGCAACTTGGTGGCGCTATCTATACCTTGGGTCAGTGCGCCGCTCGGAAATCCGTGAGAATTTCAGGCGCACGCAGGATTCCTTCCTTCGCATCGAAAAAACCATAGGGTTTTTCGATGCCGTGGAGCAGCGAAATCGTCGCTGCCCCTTCTGTTAGCCGTGATGGAGAAGGCCTGCGAAGCGGCACGGGGGCTGCACGCGCTCCGGCACTCCTTCGCCAGTAACCTGTACGCCCGGGGCGTGGAGGTGAAGATACTCTCGAAGCTACTGGGCCACGCCAGTGTGGAGATCACCTACAACCGGTACATCCACTTTTTCGAGGAGGAGATTGAGGACACGCTCCGGCAGGCGGTGGGGGAGTGAGCGGAGTTGGAAACGGCGGACGGCTTCACAAACTCGTGACCGTCCGCCGATTTTTTGCTTAACCAAGGCCATTATTGTTCAGAGCCATCCTCCAAACCGGGATTTGCTGTTGTCGTTGCTGGTTCTGGATGAGCTTCAGAAGCCGATGTCTTTGGGGGATTGGGTGTAGATCCAGGTTCCGCGGTTGGCTCCGGTCCCGTAGAAGGATCAGATTCCGCAGAAGGAACTTCGTTGGGCTTAGGTTCCCCGGAAGGAGTTGGTTCGGAGGAGGGCTCAGGCGTTGGTTTCCCAATGTCCGGCTCGGGTTCGGCGGTTTGTAAGGGATCAGGTGCCTCCGCCGCTTCAGACGCCTTCACGACGACCCGTATTTCCACCACAAATCCGTCTGCCTCACCACAGACCGTTGTTGCTCCTTCTCTCAGTGCCGCAAGTCTTTCGTCCTTTTCAATGGAGGCGATCCTGTCGTCCCTGACGGACCACCTGATCGCGGCATCCGAAACGAGCGTCAGCGCCGTGCCCTCGTAAAGTGTCAGATCAGTCGGGCTACCGCCCGAAACCTTCACGGTGATCCGCTCGCCGCCCGCTTCCAGCGTCGCCGTGCCGTCGTCTTTCAGCGTCACCTTGCCGTCTTTGTCCACATCCGCCACACGGCCGTCGCTGGTGGCATAGTCCCCGCCCTTGAGCCGAAGCTCGATCACGGGTTCGGCAATGGTCGGCGCGGCGACGATGCCCTTTGAACCGGTCTTTGTAACCCTGATCTTGCAGGTCACGGGTTTGCCCTTCTTTGGCGTCGCCTTGATGTAGGTCGTGCCCGACTTGCTCTTGTTCGCCCTCACAAAACCTGTCTTGGAATCCACCGTCGCGATCTTGGGATCTTTGCTGCTCCAGGTGAGCGCCGTCTCGGTGCAATCCTCGTCAAATTCCGCCTCGGCGCGGAGGTCAAAGCCCTCCCGGAACGCCAGCGCTTTTTCTGTTGTTCTCAGCTTGAAGCTAGCGGGCAGCGTCCGCACTGCGACTTTGCAGTTCGCGGTGACTTCGTTCGCGGTGGTCGCGCGGATCACCGCTTCGCCATCCTTGACCGCCGTCACAACGCCGGTCTTCGGGTCCACCGTCGCCACCTCTTCGTCGTCGCTTTTCCATTCGAGGCCGCGATATGCCGATCCCTTGGGCGATGCCGTCGCCGTCAGCTTCAGCGTCTTCTGAGCGTCCGTTCCATTCAAGTAGAGCACCGCGATCGCCTTGCTGAGCTTGATCGCTTTCTCCTTCGATGCGACCAGAAGCGGGATGGATTTATATATCTTGCTGCCGTCCTTCGCCGTGGCCGTGATCTTCACCTTGCCCGCGCCCTTGCCCGTCACCAAGCCGTTCGAAACCGTGGCGATCTTCTTATTCGACGTTTGCCACGTCACCGTCTGATCGGTGGCATCCGCCGGGAAAACCTCCGCCGACAGTTGCAAGGTCTCGTTTTTGTAGACCACCCTGTAATCTTTCTCCGGTTTCAGCGTGATCGCCTCCACCGGCTGGGTCACCGTGATGGCGCAACTGGCTGTGCGCCCGTTGTGGGTCGTCGCCGTGATGACCGCCGTGCCCAGCGCTTTCGCCGTCACCACGCCCTTGTCTACCGTCGCGACTTCCTCGTTCTCGCTCTTCCAGGTAAGCGTCCTGATCGTCGCGTTGGAGGGCGAGACCTTCGGCGTCAGCGTCTTGGTGCGGTTGACAAAAATTTTCTCCGTCGCGGGCAGGCTCACGCCGCTCGCCGGCGTGATGACACGGATCGTGATCGATTTGCCTATCTTCCTGCCGTCGGCGGATATCGCGGTGATGGTGGCCTTGCCTACCTTTCTGCCGTAGACCTTGCCGGCGGCGCTCACCTGCACATACGCGGTGTTGGAAGATTTCCAGATGACCGTCTGGTACGCCGTGGCCGGGTCCACCATGGCGGTCAGCTGCAGAGTCTTCTTGTAATCCACGTCATTTTTTTCGGTCTCGGTGGTAATCCGAATGCCCGTCGCCGGGTCAGTCACCCGCACCAGGCAGGTGGCGCTCCTGTCCGTGCCATCGGTGGTGGTCGCGGTAACGGTCGCCGTGCCCAGTGATTTCGCCGTCACAAGGCCGGTCTTGGAGTCCACCGTTGCCACCGCGTCGTCGTCACTCTTCCATGTGACTGCCTTGTTGCTGGCGGTTGACGGGGACACCTCCGCTTTCAGCGTTTTCTTTCCATCCTTTAAGATCAGCACTTCCGACGGCAGCGACACCTTGCCCGCCGGCGTGTACACGACGATCTTCAGCGTCTTTGAAACGGTGGTTCCCTTCGCCGTGACGGTAATGGTCGCCGATCCGTTTTTCAGACCCTTGACCTCGCCGGTCGCGCTCACCGATGCCACTTTGCTATCGGAGGATGTATAGGTGAGCGCATGGCCGATCCCCGCCGGCTCCACATCTGCTCCGATCTTCAGTGACACGTTCACGGGGATGCGATACACGCCGTTCGGTTCCGGTGTCCGCTCAAGGATGGTAAGCTCGATGTCGGCCGCACGGTCCTCGACGGCGACTGTGTAGGTGCCCGCGATTCCGTTGTGCGCCGCGGCTTTGATCGTCGCCTTGCCCCGGCCAACCGCCGTCACCACGCCGCCGTCCACCCGAGCGGCTTTTTCATTGGTCGAAGACCAAGTCAGGGAACTGTCGTGGGCGTCCGCGGGCTGCACATCCGCGGTGAGCGTCAGTTCGTCTCCCGGCTTGAACCACTTTCGCGCATCGGCGGTTGTGACCGTTACGCTCGCCACGGGCGTCAGGACTGCAATTTCACAAGCCGCGTTCGCGCCGCCGCCGTCCGCCGCCGTCGCAGTGATCGTGGCATTGCCGGCCTTCAGCGCGGTGACGACGCCTTTTGACACAGTCGCCACAGCTTCGTCGCTGCTCGCCCAAGTAACCTGCTTGTCACTCGCGTCGTTCGGGGTAACCGTCGCCGTCAGCGTCAGTCTCTCACCCGCGTAAACCGTATCGTCTGTCTTATCAAATGTTATGCCGGTGACATACTGCTTCACCGTGACGTGGCAGAATGAGGTTGCGTATAATCCATTGCCGTTAATCGACGCGGAGATGGTCACCTTGCCCGCTTTCAACGCGGTGACGACGCCGGAATCGCTGACCGTCGCGACCGATTCGTCTCTGCTCTCCCAGGTGACACTCTTTTCGGTGGCGTTATCGGGGGTTATAATTGGCGTCAGAGTGAACGAGGTCCCCGCATAGAGCGTCATCTCATTCCTGTCCAGAGAGAGGCCGCTCGCGTAGCGCTTAACCTCCACCTGGCAGGCAGACGTCAGGTCGGGATCGCCATCTAGCGTCACGGTGATTGTCGCCGTCCCGGGGGAGACGGCGGTGACCAAACCGCTCTGATCCACGCTGGCTACCACCGGGTCGCTGCTCGCCCACTCGACCGTGTAATCGGCTCCTTTGTACGAGGTGACGCTGCATCCAAGCTTGTACCATTTGTCTACGCCCAGCGCAAGAGAACCGGGGGCTACCCGAATGCGCATGGTGAACGTTCGCGCGGGATACTTGGGGGCACAATACGACTGGGCATAACTTCCGTCATACACATAGAATTTGGCGTAATTGCTTCCGTCGGTATCGATTCCGTCGAAGCATTCGTCGCCGATCGACGAAATGCTCTTGGGCAATAGAATCTTCATGTAGTCGCAGTTGTAGAATGCATTGGCGCCCAAGCTGGTCACAGTGTCTGGGAGGACTATCTCCGTAAGGCTTTCGCAGTAGGCGAACGCGTACGTGCCAATGTCCGTCACGCCACGTGGCATGTTGATGTTTTTCAGACCGGTATAGTAGAAGGCACTATCTCCAATAGACCTCAGACTGTCCGGAAGTTTAACACTCGTCAGTTTCCCGCAGAGCCTAAACGCGCCATATCCGACTGTCGTCGTGCCGTCCGGAATACTGATACTCGTCAGGCCAGTGTATGCAAACGCGTTATAACCGATGGTCGCGCCGGCCGGAAGGTCGATACTGCGAAGGCTTGAGCACTCCATAAACGCGCTCTCGCCGATCGATGCAAGGCCATCCGGGAGGTTGATGCTCGCAAGCTTCGCGCAGCCATAGAACGCGCGGTTGGCAATGTCTGTAAGGCCTGGCCGAAGGCTCACGCTCGTAAGCGCGCTGCAGCCCTCAAACGCGCCGTCGCCGATCGATTCAAGACCATCCGGGAGGCTGATGCTCGCAAGGTTCGCGCAGCCATAGAACGCCCAGTAGTCGATTGACCGTATGCCGTTCGGGATGTTGATGCTGGCAAGGTTCGCACAGCCCTTGAATGTGCTGTCTCCAATTGTGGTCAGGCCTGCCGATGGAAGGCTCACGCTCGTAAGCGCGCTGCAGCCGGAAAAAGCGCCGGGACCAATGGATGTAACGCCGAGCGGGATGTCGATCTCCGTCAGCGCTTTGCAGTTTTTAAACGCGTAAACCCCGATTTCCGTCAACAAGGAAGGCAGGCTGACGTTCGTCAACTTTTCGCAATCCGAGAAAGCGCTACTGGAAATCTTCGACAACCATATAGGCAGCTTGATGGTCGTCAGGTTATTGCAGCCACTGAACGCACCGGATTCGATCGAGGTCAGATTATCCGGGAGGCTGACGTTCAGAAGGCTGGTGCAGTCGCCAAATGCATAGCTTGAGATCGTCGTTACGTCCTTTGGCACGGAGACTTCGGTCAGGCTTGTGCAACCGCTGAACGCTCTATCGTAAATATTGCGCAAGCTATTGGGCAACGAGATGCTCGATAGTTTTGAGCAGTTCAAAAACGCATTGCTCCCGATGGAGATCAGGCCATCGGGCAGGGCGATGCTGGATAATTTGGTACATCCCGAAAATGCCGATTCCAGGATGTATTTGACGTTCTCAGGGATTGTCGCGCTGGTCAGTTCTCGACAGTTCAAAAACATTCCAGACTCGATTGTGATCAGGCTTTCCGGCAATTCCACGGTGGTCAGCGCAATATCATTATTAAACACGCTGCTGCCGATGGCGCTTACGCTGTCCGGAAAACTCAGCGAGGTAAGTGCATAGCACTTTGAGAAGGCGTAACTGCCGACGGTCTTAAGCTTGCTGCCCAGAGAGAGGCTCTCCAGGGAAATGCAGTTTTCGAAGGCGCGATTTCCCAGCCGCAGTACGCTGTCCGGAAAGGAGACGCTCTTTAGCACAGGAGTGCCCGAAAACGCCGAGTCGCCGATCGCGACGACGTCTTGGCCGCCGATGGTGCCGGGGACAGCAAGGTTCACATCCGTTCCGGTGTAACCGGTGATGGTGACACCGCCCGTCCCCACGGTATAGGTGAAACCGTCCGGCGTGGTGTCGGCGAGCGCAGAAATCCCAAGCAGGAAGAGCGATGCGAGCAGAAAAAAAGAAACGATAGGCCATCTCGTTCCAGCCTTCATGAAGTTCCTCCAAATTGATGAAAGTGCGGATGCATTGGTCAGTCTTGTGCTACTATTCCACAGTCACACTGTAGATTCCTTCACAAATAGCTAATTTTCTTATTACAACAATTTAGGCCATCAGTTAGTAATTGTGGCAGAGATGAAGCTACTACATTCTTTGAATCGCACTCTCATCCGGGAACCGCCCGATCTCGTCCTTGGTGTGGATGGTGATGACGTAGTTGAAGTTGCCGTTGTATACGCCCTCGATAGCCGCGATCAGCGCCCTGACGGGGCGGGAGATGTACCGGGAAATCCAGAAGGAGTCGAAGATGAACAAAAAGCCGTTCAGAAGGATGGTGAGCGCGATGATGGTGATGTAATGCTCAGGGGGAGCAGCGCGTCGTACACCGGATCGGGCGCACGAACGTCATGGACAGATTGCGGTTTTGACCCCGACCAGCATGTAATTTTGTTCTGCATGCGTTGAACGACCGAAAATGAGTCCTGTCCATCAAAGAGGGCAGGCACGTCCACGGGATCGACGAGGCCTTTTTCGTTGTTCCAGAGCACAAGCGAGCCTTCTCCATCGTCAAGGATCTGGATGGGCTCCTTTCGGGGGCTAAAGATCTTCTCGAACTCAACGTTGATGCACTAAAGGCCGATGGGCTGAATGGTCTTGAGGGAATTGATGATTCGCATGAAGGAGAAGTATTCGGTGCCGTTATGAATGACGCCGCCCGCGTTGCGCGTCACGACATAGCCGCCGTTTCGCGCCGCGATGGTCTTGTAGACGGGTGTTTCAAGGATGGGGGCGTAGGTGAAAGGCTTCAGGGTGGCTTTGTCCGAATAGTAGCGGATGCCATCCGGGCGCATGATGTAGATGGAGGATATGTTGGGTTCCAGGCTCACTGCCTCGAGCACGTATCGCTACACGATGCGGTCCACCTCCCAGTTGCGCTCCGTCAGCGCGTTCTGCACCAGTTGGTTGGCGATGATGGACATGGACATGCTGCGGATGTGCTGGAGCGTGGTTTCAAACGAGCGGTTGTCCGCCTGGATGGATTCCAGCGCGATGTCCTGCATGGAGCGGTTGGTCACGTAATCCCGCGAGTATAGAAACACCACGGCGCTGATGGCGACGCTGATGATGACCAGAATCGTATAGCTCAGCATGATCTTTTTGCGAAGCGACATCTTCAACGGCGTTACCCCTCTTCCGCTTCGGGCCCCGTATCATGATAACAGGCTGACGCACAGCACGCAATGCGCGCGCCGCTGCCAAAAACCGTATTGCGGCATGGAAAAAGGCCGGGAATCCGAAGATTCCTCAAAGCATCAAAAAACCTTGCGGTTTTTTGATGCGAAGAGGAAGTCCTTCGTGCGCCTGAAATCCTCACGGATTTCCGAGCGGCGCACTGACCAAAGGTATAGATAGCGCCACCAAGCTCAGTACTGGTGGCGCTATCC